>JBQCJC010000324.1:0-4690 GCA_051953135.1 Thermoanaerobaculia bacterium
GCGACGGCACGACGTGACGCAGCGCAACTTCGACAGCATCCGGAAACTCAGGATGAAAGAGCGCGTCGCCCCACGTGAATCGATCTTCGCGAATGCGGAACGCGATCCAGCCGACGAGCTGCCGCCATTTGCGAATCGCGACGACGTGATACTGCACGTCGGGACATTGCAGGTAACGCCAGCGAATGTAATCGGCATCGCGGCGCACGAGAAATCGATACGCCTGACTGACGCGTGCGAAGAGCTCGTCGAAGTCGCGCGTCGCGTACTGCACGTGCTCGAGCTGATATCCGCGCAGCCATCGCACATGTTTTTGCATCGGCGGCAACGGCTCGCGAACGCGATACGTCACTGGCTCCACGCGATCGCTGCGCAGAAATCGCAGCGAGAACTTCTGAATGTTCGCGACGTTGAAGCCGAAGTTGAACGCGACCTTGTCTTCCGCGAAGCGCGAATAGAAATCGAGCGCGGTGCGGCCGAGAATCGATGAAGGACCGCGGCCAACGTGTCGCACGTTGACGTCCGTCATCGTGTCGCCGATCTGATTCGCGATGACGGTTTTTCCGAACGCGAAGAACGGCACCGGGTATCCCGAGTAATGACCGACGAGCTGTCCCGCGTCATCGAACGTGAGGCTGATGCGGCGATTGCCGAACGGATTGCGCCGGTACTTCCAGTCGAAGTGCGCGAACGGTCTCGGTGCATGAGGAAAGGAGCGTGCGAAGAGATCGAGAATCGCGCGCTCGTCACCGTCCGCGTACGGCCGGACGGTGAAGTCGCTAACGGGCATGCGTTGGCTCCACGGATCGAATGGTGCGCACGTTGAGCGGAAGTCCCGATCGTCTGCGCGCGATGATGCGAATCGAGCCGGTGGTGACGATCATCGGATCCGGAAGGACGTGCAACAGCGCGCGCACGAATGGCGCAAGCAACGGATGATACGAAGCCACCCAGTGGCGCAGAAATTTGTGATCGCGATATTCGAAGTCGGGACCGATGTCGATGATCTCAAAACCGGAATGTTCGAGCAGCTCGATGAGCGCGGATCGCGAATAGAGAATCAAATGCGTGCGGAAGTTCTGCGTCATGCGCTTCCGCTCCGTCGCGATGTAGATAAACCCTTCGGTGTCGAACGTCGAAAGAAACAGAACGCCGCCAGGCTTCAGCAGGTCTTTGATGCGGCCGAGTGTGTCGTGCGGATCGGCCATGTTCTCGAAGACGTGAAACAGCGTGATTGCATCGAAAGCGGGACCGGTGTTCACGAACGACGAGAGCGATGCGCAATAGACGTCGAGTCCCCGCGCGCGTGCGTGTTTCGCGGCGGCGGACGCCGGATCGATCCCGACGTATTCGTAATCGGTTGACGCAAGCGCGCCGAACGAGCCATCGCGCACGCCCACTTCGAGCACGCGCGCGCGCGACGTGAGTTGGCTGTGCAGCCACGAGAATCGACGAAGACTCGTGCGCTCGCGCGCCGACGTTGAATGCGATTCGTACGATGGCGCGGGCGGCGCAGCGTGCGGACGCATCACGCGACGCACGGAATGCGTCCCTTCGTCATCCGCGAACTGATTCAGGTAACGGCATTTGCAGCGTCTGCACGCGCGCACCACGTTCCCCGGTATCTGCGCACAACTCCAAACCTCGGCGGAAAAACAAACCGGACAACGCCGCGCCGCGCGATACGCGTTGCGACGATTGGCCATGCGCACCGAGAGCGCGCCGATGATTCCGCCGAGCATGCCGAACGAGCGCGCGGACGGCTTCGCATCGACGCTGAGATGCTCGACGCGGAAGCCGTACTTGTTCGCGAGGAACGCGATCTCGAGCTCGCACGCACCGTCGCTGAGTCGCGTTTCGCCGATCGCAATTTTCGCGGCGACGGATGTGAATGCCGCGAGCCGAATCGTGCGATCCGGAAGTCGCGGCACGAGCATCCATCGCACGAGTGTCGATGCGGTTTGCAGCGGACGCGCGGCGCCGAAGACAATGTCAGTCGCGCCGGAATCGATCATCGCGATTGCGTCGCCGATCGCACTGACGGGATACGGGAGCTCGGGATCGGCGATGACGACGATGCTGCCTTTCGCGTCGCTGACACCGCGACGCAGCGCGCTGCCAAGTTGCGCGTCGTCGACGTTGATGATCTCGAATGCGAAGCCAGTCGTCTCGAGGTACTTCTCGATCGACTCTCTCGCTGCGCCGGAGCGATCCCCCTCGCGCAGCGGAAAGACCACGCTCACGCTGGTCGAGCTCATGCGGAGATTTTAACTGTTGCGAGAACCTCGCCTGTCGTGCGAACGACGCTGCGGAGATGAATGGTCGAACCGCGGAGCGAAGCAAGCACGTCCGGCGGGAGCGAGAGATTGTTCGGATCGTTCGTGAATTTTCCGGCGGCGGTGTTGAAGGAATCGAGCGGCGAGGCTTCGATGACGAACTCGTCGCCGGTTATCGGTTGTTGGTTGTCGGTTGTCGGGAGAACAAACGGCGGCAGCGGTTTCTCGTAGCGCTTCATCGTGCGAGCGGCCCACGGCCCGTTCCACTTTTCGAGATAGCGCAGTTCGGATTGCGCGTATCGCGCGGACGCACTCTCCGCGTCCTGACTCGCGCTTTGATTGAAGAGATGACGGCAGCGCGCGGTCGGGACGTACACGATGTGTTTGCGCGCTTCGCTCATGCGCCGCAGGAAATCGGCTTCTTCGAAGTAAAGCGGAAAGCGCTCGTCGAAGCCGCCGATCGCATCGAAGTCTTTCGTGCGAATCGCCATCACCGCGCCGGAGAGCATGCGTACGTTCGTGGTTCGTGTCAGCGACCAGAATTTCACGCGCTGGTGAAAGCGGCGTTTGTCGCGTTGCGCAAACCACTCGCGCGAGCGGCTCGCGAGAATGGTGTCGAGTTTCTCGCGCGCGGTGCCGAGGTCACCGGGAGGAAGCATCCATTCGTGCGCGTCATCCCAGAAGAGCGCGGGACCTGCAACGGCGATGTCGTTCGTGAGCTCTGCCGCGAGTCGATCGAGTGCACCGTCGCTGAAGATGATGTCGGGGTTGGAGACGACGAGAACATCACTGCTGCACTTCGTGCGGCCGAGATTCACGCCACCCGCGTAGCCGCGATTCGTTTCGGAAATGATGAGCGTCGCGTCGAGGTCTTGCAGTCGCGATGCTTCTTCGTCATCGCACGAGTTGTCGACGATCACGATCTGCAGCTCGCCCTTCGTCGTTTCGCGAGCGCTTCGAATCGCACGCGCGGTGAGCGCGGCCGAACGATAGTTGACGACGACGAGCGAGGTCATCGCGACGTCAACGTGACCTGCGGTGTGGCAACGCCTTCCCAATCGTGATCGACGGCCAGCAGTCCGATCTCAAAGCGATCGCCGGTCATCGAGAACGCGGGACGAATGTCGCGACGATCGAACACGGTCATCGCATTCTCATCACCGACGAACGCGATGATCGAGTAATCGCCGCGCAACAACGGCACATCACGCAAACGCGCCACGACTTCGTATTCGTTGCGTCCTTCGAGCGGCGCGAGTCCATCCGCGTGCGTGCCGACAGCGAAGCATTGCAGATCATCCGCGGATCGATGAATGCCGACGAGCACGTGCACCGGCTGCCGCGGATTTTCGGCTTCGACGCGAATGCGCACGTGAATGTCTTCGCCGCGCGCGAACTTGTCGCGAGGCATGCCGTCGCGATCGCACACGACGATCTCGCGAAATCGCGCGGGCGTGCGCGCTGCCGGTTCGACGAGCGCGTCTTCGGTCGTCGCCGGAAGTTGACGATCGCGCTCGAGAAGAAACGTTTCGTAGTCATGCACAACATCGAGTGAAGGTCCGAAACGCATGACGCGTCCGCGATCGAGCCACATCGTGCGACGACAAATCGATGAGACGTAGTAGAGCGCGTGCGAGCAGAAGAGAATCGTCTTGCCCGCTTCCTGAAACTCGCGAATTTTGTCGATGCACTTCTTCTGAAAGTGACCGTCGCCGACCGCGAGCGCTTCATCGATGATGAGGATGTCGGGATTCACGTTGACCGCGACGGAGAACGCGAGTCGCATGTACATGCCCGAGGAGTAGGTCTTCACCGGACGATCGACGAAGGAACCGAGCTCGGAGAATTCGAGGATCAACGGCAAACGCTCGCGAACCTGCGCGGCGGTGAGGCCGAGGATCGCGGCGTTGAGCGCGGCGTTATCGCGGCCGGTGAACTCGGGATGGAAGCCGGTGCCGAGCTCGAGGATCGAGGCGATGGTTCCGTGCGTCGAGAGCGTGCCGGAGCTCGGCCGCGTCACGCTGCAGAGAAGTTTGAGCAGCGTGCTCTTGCCCGCACCGTTCTGGCCGATGATGCCGACGGTCTCGCCTTTCTCGACCTCGAACGAAACGTTTTCGAGCGCGGGAAACGACACATGCCGCGGCCGCCGCGTGACCATTTCGATCAAACGATCGATCGGCCGGCGGTACATGTCGTAGTGCTTCGACACATCGTCGGCACGAACGGCAATCTCCATCGCGGACATTCTACGAAGTTGTCTCGGTGAGCGTCCAAAGAGTCGTCCCAAAAGCGAAGTGGGGGGGGCGGGCCCCCCCCCGCCCGGGCCCCCCCCACCCCGGGGGGCCGGCCCGGGGGGGGGCGCCCCCCCCCCGGCGCGGGTGGGTGTGGGTCGCTGGTGCAGGGGCAAAGCCCCC
>JBQCJC010000325.1:0-6358 GCA_051953135.1 Thermoanaerobaculia bacterium
CGAGTATAAAAACTCGGCGCTCAATACGAAATCCTCCGTGTTGGCGCACTGTGTTCCACGGCGGCCACGCGAATGCGCGTATCGACCGCAACCGCGCCCGATGGCAGCACTTTCAGCGGGTTGATGTCGAGCTCGCGAATCTCGGGACAAACGGACAACAGCGCCGACAAACGCATCAGCACATCTTTCAACGCCGCGACGTCACACGGCGGCGTACCGCGGAATCCCGCGAGCAACTTCGACCAGCGCACCTCGTGCACCATGTCATCGACGTCCTGATCCGCGAGCGGATGAATGCGAAACGCGACGTCACTCAACAACTCGACGAGCGTGCCGCCCGCGCCGTACACGACCACGTGTCCGAACAGCGGATCCGCCACCGCACCGACCATCACTTCGACGCCGCCCGGAATCATCTGCTGCACGAGCGCACCGGTCATTTGATCGCCGAGGCGACCCGTCATTTCGGTGTAGGCCTCGCGGACTTCGCGCTCATCCTGCAACCCGAGCTTCACGCCGCCTGCTTCGGTCTTGTGCAGCGGACCTTCGGCTTTCAGCGCGACAGGAAATCCCATCTTCATCGCCGAGCTCACCGCGTCGTAGACGTTCGTCACCGATCCCATCATCGCGGTCGGAACATTCGCCGCGAGCAACAACGATTGCACGTCGAGCGCATCGAGCCAGCCGCCGCCTTTCACGAGCTTGCGTTCGACGATTTCGCGCAACACGGCGCGATCGAAATCATCGAACGCCACGACCTGACCGACAGGACGACGACGCCATTCCGCGTACTTCGTTGCGCGCGCGAGCGCCGTCACCGCACGTTCGGGAAAGCGATACGACGGCACCGGCGCAAGCGCGGACGGCGTTCCGTGCGCACTCATGAAGGTCGCGAGCACCGTCTTGCCGCGCGCGTTCGCGCCGCATTCGCGAATCGCGGCGGACACGAGCTCGGCGTCCGTAGCGAGAACCGGGATGTAGATGACGAGCACTGCGTCGATCGACGGATCGTCGAGCAGGATGTTGATCGTGCGTCGATAGTCATCCGCGGATGCGGACGCGATCATGTCGACCGGATTGCCGACACTCGCCGCCGCGGGCAGATACGCGCGCAGATGTTCGCGCGTTTCTTCGGAAAGTTGTGGGATCTCGAGACCACTCGCCTCGCACGCATCGGACGCGAGAATGCCCGGGCCACCAGCATTCGTCACGATGCCGACGCGACGCCCGAGGGGCAGCGGTTGATTCGCGAGCAACGCCGCGACATCGAACAATTCCTCGAGCGTTTGCGTGCGAATGATTCCGGATTGGCGAAAGAGATCGTCGACGATCGCATCACTCGTCGCCAGCGCGCCGGTATGTGACGACGCCGCGCGCGCACCCGCGGTCGAACGTCCCGCCTTCACCGCGACGATCGGCTTCTTGCGACCGACTCTGCGCGCGATATCGCCGAATTTCCGCGGATTTCCGAAGCTTTCGAGATACAGGAGCATCACCTCGGTATTCGGATCTTCGGCCCAGTACTGAATCAGATCATTGCCTGAGACATCCGCTTTGTTGCCGACGCTGATGAACGTCGAGAAGCCGAGGTTGAGCAGCTTTGCGTGCTCGAGAATCGCGAGACCGAGCGCACCCGATTGCGACGACATCGCGATGTTGCCCGCGGGCGGAAACACACCCGAGAACGTTGCGTGCAGATTCACCTGCGGATCCGTATTCAGTACGCCCATGCAGTTCGGACCGACCATCCGAATGCCGGCCGCGCGCACCTTCTGCAGCAACCGCTGTTCGAGCGCGCGTCCTTCTTCGCCTGTCTCGCCGAAACCTGCCGTGATCACCACGACCGCGCCAACGCCTTTCGCAACGCAGTCATCGATGACCGGTTCGACTGCATCGCGCGGCACGACGATCACCGCGAGATCGACGTCTTCCGGAATTGCTTTCAGCGACGGAAACGATGGGATCCCATCGATTTCCTCGACGCGCGGATTCACCGCGTACAGCGATCCCGCGAATCCCGTCGTGGCCAGGTTGTGCAGAATCTCGCGGCCGAGTTGTCCGGGTCTGCGGCTCGCACCGATCACCGCGACCGATCGCGGAGCGAAGATCGAGCGCATCGATGCCCACGCTGCTTTCTGCGATCGCTCCGCCGCTGCTTCCGCGAACTCCGCCGTGTGCGCGATCGGAAACGAAACGAGCACCGCGCCTTCGGCCGTGCGGCTCGTGACTTTGAATCCGGAGAGCAGGAAGACGTCGAGCATCTTCTGGTTCTCCGGCAGCACTTCCGCGCGAAACACGTCGATGCCTTTCGTGCGCGCGATTTCCACGAGCTTCTCGAGCAATCGCGTCCCGATCCCGCATCCCTGCGCGCGATCCGCAATCGCAAACGCGACTTCCGCGATCGACGGCTTGTTCTTCGATCGGAAGTAGTGCGCAATGCCCGCGAGCTCGCCGCCGAGCTCACTCACCACACCGAAGTCGGACTCGTAATCGACGTCCGTCGGCGAGTCGCGCAACGCGGCATCGGCCGTGCGCATGTCGAAGAAGCGCATGTAGAGACTGTCGCGTGAGAGTCCGCGATAGAACTCCAGCAGCGTCTCACGATCCTCGGGACGTACCGGACGAATGTGCAACGTGCGCCCGTTGCGCAGCACGACATCGGACTCGAAGTGAGAGGGATACGTGACGGTCGGCATCGTCGCTCAGGTTACTTCGATCTGCTTCCCCGTGACCTGCTTGTAGAACACAGCTAATTGTTCGTTCGAAAAATCGTCCCAGCCGCAGCATGTGTCATGCACTTTGGACTGCACATCGCACGAGAGTCTCTCGTCGCGAACGTCCTGCTGCGCGAGCTGCCAGTCGTTCGCGAGTTTCTCGAGCTCGGCGCGCGTGATGTTCGGACGCTTGCGCACGAGCCACCAGTAACGCTCGCGCAGCGTGGCATCGTCGAGCTGCCGGAATCCGCGGCAGTAGATGCCGCGCTCCGCCGCGACCTGACACATCGATTTCTCTTCGCTCGTAAATCGCAGGAGCGATTCACGAAGGCCGCTGATGACTTCTTCGCGCTTCATGAGATCAATGTCCGTCACACACCAGCGTGCGGCGGTGGAGCGAATCACACGGTCATGTGATTTTCGTCATACCCCGAAGTCGGTCGCGGATTTTGACTGGATGCGTGCTGAAACCTGTCGAGCTCGAGATCGAATTGTTCTGCCGCGGCATGCGTCTTTCCGAAGATGCGGGACGACGCATCACGCGAACGCGCGCGGGACTCGGATCAGGTCTCGAGATCGTGATTCCGTCGAAACCAAAAGACATCTGGATGAACGTTCCGGTCGTCGAGCGCTTCGCGAATGATTCGCCGTTCGTGCTCGAGCACGACGCGGTGATCGATACGCGCAACGGTGACTCCAATCCGATTCGCATTCCGGTCGAGCCGGCGTGGTACTCGCGGCGCACGTCGCACGGAACGGAGATGGCGCGCATCGGGATCATGCAGGGCACGTATCTCGGCATCTACGTCGGCGCGCGCTGCATCTACTGGTCGAGCGAGATCGATGAGGCGTGCAAGTTCTGCACGACGGGCGTGAATGTCGGCACGCATGAGGAGACGCGCAAGCGTGTCGAGGATGTCGTGGAAGTCGCGCGCGCCGCGCAACAGGAGTCGAAATCGGTCTTCACGCACTTCAACACCGGCTATCACTGGGAAGATCGCGACGATCGCGAAGCCTCGCATGGATTGCGAATGTGCGAGCCGTACGTGCGTGCAGTGCGCGAGCGCGTCGGAGGCTTCATCGGCGTGCAGGCCGTGCCGGTGCCGAAGCGGCTCTTTCACGAATACGACGCGTTGATCGATGCGGGCACCGATCACTTTTCGTTCTGCTACGAGTTCGAGGATCCCGAATGGTTCGCGCGACTCTGTCCCGGCAAAGCGAACACGGTCGGACAGCACGCGTTCTTCGACGCGATGGAGTACACGGCGAAGAAACTCGGACGCGGCCGCGTGTCGGGCGAGATCATCGCGGGCGTCGAACCGATCGAAGCGACAAAGCGCGGCATCGATCGCATCGTCGACGCCGGCGCGTTCCCCACGGTGTGCATCTTCCGCCCGACGATCGGCAGCGCGATGGAAACCCATCCCTCCCCCGATCCGGAAGCGATGAAGGACGTGTTTGCGTATCTCCATGAATCCTGCCGGCGCGCCGGATTGCCGGTCGGGATCCTGCCGATCGAAGTCTCATTGGTCGTACAGGCGGAGGAAGCGGCGGGGTTGGTGACGCCTACGATCGCGAGCCGCGCGTATCGCGCGAAGAACTGGGCATTGCGACAACTCGCGAGACCGTACGTGAGTTGGAAGATGCGACCTACGGCTTAGGAGCGCCGGCGCCATCGCCGGCTGGATCGGCGACGCCTCGTCGCCGTGCGTCCCGCTCCGCTTGCGTAAGCAATTTGTAAGCACACCGTGCGTTATCCTCGATACGTCCAAAACTGAGGAGATCCCATGCGCAACGCCGTTGTGGCCGTCCTGCTGTTGTCGAGCACGTCTCTCTTTGCCGTCGATCGTGTCGAGCCGCTCTTCGTTCCGGAAGCGATCGGCGCGCAGCATCGCGCGCCGGCGCCACGCATCGCGGCGGCGGCGAATCTCGAGCCGGTCGTGACGCTCATTGCCGCGGATCAGGATGTCCCCGAAGCGGTGCTCGAGTTGCGCGAGTGGAACCGGGAAGGACGCACACCCGCGAAGAACGGATTCACGCGCGGCATCGGCGGCGCGCTGCAGGTACGCATCGGCGGCGCGAGCAACAACAGCGTCGCGTCGCAGTCCGCGCGCGTCGGCCGCGTGACCACAACCGCGAGCGGCAATCTTCTCTGGAGCGGCAGCGTGCGCGTCGATCGTGCGTATCGATTCCGCGTTCATCTTCGCAACGTCGTCGTTCCCGCGGGCACGACATTCTGGGTGTACGGCAGCGAAGGCGACGCCATCGCATTCGGCCCCGAATTGATCGACGAACAACAGAACCTCTTCGCGCCGAGCGTCGCCGGCGACATCGCGTACATCGAAATCGAAGTGCCGAACGGACAGACCGGCACGTTCGAGATCGCGGACGTCGTCGAGCTCTTCTCCACGCCGAAAGGCGTCGAGGCGACCGACACGCCGTCATGCCTCATCGACATGAAATGCGTCAGCGGCAACACGTTCGACGTGATCGAGCAAGCGGGTCACGCGGTCGCGCACCTCGAATACGTGAAGAGCGGCGACAGCTACGTCTGCTCCGGCGGACTGCTCAACGACACCGATACGTCGGGCGTCGTCCCGTATCTGCTCACCGCGAATCACTGCTTCTCGACGCAGTCATCCGCAACGTCACTCGAAGCGTACTGGGATTACCGCACCGCATCGTGCAACGGCTCGTTCCCGAGCCTCAATGCAGTGCCGCGCACCGTGGGATCGACGCTGCTCGCGTCGAGCTCGAACTCGGACTTCACGCTGGTCCGCATGAATTCGATCCCCAGCAACCGCATCCTCCTCGGATGGGATTCGCGCACGAGCGCCGTTCCCGCCGGCACCACGCTGTATCGCCTCTCGCACCCGTTCCCCGATGACTACGCCGTGCCCGCGCCGCAGTTCTATTCGAGCAGCTCGATCAACACGTCCTCGTCAACGTGCTCCGCACGTCCGCGTCCGAACTATCTCTATTCGGTCGGCTTGCAGGGCGGGACGTACGGCGGCAGTTCCGGATCTCCGGTCATGCTCGCGGGTGGATATGTGGTGGGACAGCTCTTCGGCGCCTGCGGACCGAATCCGACCGCCGGCTGCGACAACGCGAACTTCACCGTCGACGGCGCGCTCTCCGCGACGTATCCGTCGATCGCGAGCTACCTCGCACCAACACCGAGCGGCAACACGTGCACGCCGAACACCACCACCGCGTGCATGCTCAACAATCGATTCAAAGTGCAGGTGAAGTATCGCCCCGCATTCGACACGCTGCCGCCGGACACGAATGCATCCGTGAAGTCCGTAAGCGGCTTCGCGAACCCGTCGTTCGAAAGCGCGTTCTTCTACTTCAACAGCGACAGCAACATCGAGATGCTGGTGAAGCTGCTCGATCAGGGCAACACGAACAATCAGGGACAAGCCACCATCGCCGTGCTCTTCGCGACCGCCACGCCCCTCGGCATCGAAGTAACGATCACCGACATGACGAACAACGCGTCAAAGACGTATCGCAGCGACTTCGGCAAGATGGCTGGCGGAACAGACTTCACCGCATTCGTAAAGTGAGCACGTGTCATCCCGAGCGTGAGCGAGGGATCTGGGTGGGTGGGTGGCACGAGGCACGCGATTCGCGCCGCCCAC
>JBQCJC010000326.1:0-8110 GCA_051953135.1 Thermoanaerobaculia bacterium
AGAGAATCGCGTCGATGTCGCGCGCGAGCTCGCCCGCGGTTTGATATCGATTCGCCGGATCTTTCTGCAGCGCCTTGAGAACGACCTTGTCGATCTCCGGCGTCACTTCATCGTTGTAGAGCGACGGCGGCTGCACGCGCGCCTCACGAACCTGCTCGAGAATCGACAGCTCGTTGTCGCCGCTGAACAGCTTGCGGTTCGTGAGCATCTCGAACAACACCGTCGCCAGCGCGAAGATGTCGCTGCGGCGATCGATGTTGCGGCCCCACGCCTGCTCCGGCGCCATGTACTGCAACTTGCCTTTGAGTGCGCCGGCCTGCGTGTGCGACGCCTTCGACGCCGCTTTCGCGATGCCGAAGTCGCACAGCTTGATGTCGCCTTCCTGCGAGATGAGCACGTTCTGCGGCGAGACGTCGCGATGCACGAGTCCCATCTCTTTTTCTTCGAAGTCTTTTTTGCGATGCGCGTAATCGAGCGCCGCGGCGATCTTCGATGCGACGAAGAGCGCGAGCTCGACGTTCATCGGCTGATCGCGCTCCGTACCGCGACGGAGGATGGTCTTCAGATCGAAGCCATCGATGTACTCCAGCGCGATGTAGTACGAGCTCTGGATCTTGCCGAGGTCGTAGATGTGGATGATGTTGTTGTGATTGAGCTGCGCCGCGAGCTTCGCTTCATCGATGAACATCTCGATGAAGTCCTGATTGTCGGAAAGGTGCGGCAGGATCTTCTTGATCGCCACCACCTTCTGGAACCCTTCCACGCCGCGCATGTAGGCTTTCCAGACTTCCGCCATTCCACCCGTGGCGATTTTTTCCACCAGGACGTACTGCCCGAACTTCACGCCCTCGATGACGGTTTCATCGCCGTCGGTGGAATCGGCGCGCTCGATCTTCGGAGGCTCCGGCGTTGACGGAAAGACTGGCTGCGAAACCGGAACGCGATCGGACGCATACGCCTGCATCCGTTCCGTGTTGAACTTCGACGCGCCGTCAGCAGGCGTCTGCGGTTCCGATGGCGGCTTCGGCGCCGCTGGCTTGCGATTGCCCTTCTCGAGACCGGAGAGCGTATCGGAGAGCATCTTGTCGATGTCGCCGCTGGTCTTCTTCGGAATCGGCTGCGAGCCTGTTTGCGTCGGTGCGGTCGACGTGTCGCGCTTCTTCGGCATCATGCCGCCGAGCGTGTCGGCGAGCATTTTGTCGACGTCGGCGGACGACTTCGCGTTGCCGGGACTCGTGCGCTTCGGCTTGTCGTCGTCGAGCAGATCGCCGAAGAGTTGATTCGACGTGACCTGACCCGCGGCGGGAGTGCGCACGCCGAGAATCTGCTGGATCTTGCCGAGAAATTCTGTCTCGCTGTACGGCTTCGGAAGAATGTCCGATGCGCCGACGCGTTGTGCGTCTGCTTTCGGACTCTTTCCGTTGTAGCCGGAGACAGTGAGCAGGATCGGCGTTTCCTGCAACGGCTTGCGACCGCGAATGGCGCGGATCAGCTCTGTGGTGCTGATCTTCGGAACGACCGATGACAGCACGATGAGCTTCGGCTGCGTATCCGTGTCCAGGGCCCGGATTGCTTCTTCACCGTCGCGGGCGAACATCGGCGTGAATGGTTGGCCGACCAGCGCCTGCTTCACGCGGTCTGTATAGCGGGGCTCGTACTCGACAACGAGAATGTTTTCAGACATGTACGTGAGGGCCCATTGTGTGTTGGGGTTGAGAGTGACGATTCTGGCACAAGTTTGGTGGTTGTCGGTAGTGGGTTGGCAGTCGGTAGTCAGTAGTCGGTAGTCAGGAGAACGAAAGATGAGAGCCACGAAGAACTCGAACTTCGTTCTCCTGACTACCGACTACTGACTACCGACTCCTTCACCGCTTGCATTTCTCCACCGACTTCCCGATACTACGTCCGCACCTCGCGCGACGATCGCGTTAAGCAGCATCCCGCCGGGCGTTGAGATCTGACTCTCCGCCCCGACGTCGTCGGTTCCCAGGGATTTCGCGGGTGGAAGCTCATTTTTTAGGGCAAATTTGAACGAGTTCGCATGACACCAGACGATCGCACTCCGCGTAAGCGGCGTCGCCGCAGACGCCGCACGGGTGGTGCCGGATCCGACGGGCAACAGCCCGGCGTGAACGGCAACGGCCCGTCACCAGGCACTGAAGCAGTTCCTTCCGGCCAGTACGGCGGCGGAGGTGGGGGTGGCCGTGGCCGCCGTCGCCGCTCGCGCCGCGGCAGAGGACGAGGCGAGGGCGGCAATCGCCCGATGCCTCAGGAGAATGGCTCACCGGCACCGGTGGACATCAAGCCCGCCGAGCTCGTTCCGACGAGCGGCGTCCTCTTCATCAAGCAGAACGGTTCCGGTCTGCTCGTCGATCCGGCCAACAACGACCATCCGCAGCAGGGCGACACGATCGTGCCGCGCTCGATGATCGAACGGCTGCACCTGCAAGCCGGTCTGCTCATCGGCGGTTCCGCGCGACGCACGGGCAATGGGCTCGAGCTCGTCGGTCTCGAAACGGTCGAAGGGATGGCGCTCGAGGAGTATCGCGAATCGCGCCGCCCGTTCTCAGAGCTGATCTCGATCGATCCGAACGAGATGTTCAAGCTCGAGACCGAGCCCGAACGCCTCACGACCCGCGTCCTCGATCTCCTCGCGCCGATCGGCAAAGGCCAGCGCTGTCTCGTCGTCGCGCCGCCGAAAGCAGGCAAGACGACGCTCCTCAAAGACATCGCGCACGGCATCAATCTCAATCATCCCGATGTGATTTTGTTCGTGCTGCTCGTCGACGAGCGCCCCGAGGAAGTCACCGATTTCCGGCGTAGTGTGGAGAAAGGTGAAGTCGTGGCATCGAGCTCGGACGAAAACGCCGAGAGCCACATTCATCTCGCCGAGATCATTCTCGAGCGCGCACGACGCCTGGTCGAAACGAAGAAGGATGTGGTCATCCTTTGCGACTCGATCACACGCATGTCGCGCGCGTACAACAACGAGCAGCGCGGCTCCGGCAAGATTCTCTCCGGCGGTATCGACGCACGCACGATGGAGAAGCCGCGACGCTTCTTCGGCGCGGCGCGCAATGCCGAAGACTGGGGCTCGCTGACGATCATCGCTACGGCGCTGATCGACACCGGCTCGCGCATGGATGAAGTCATCTTTCAGGAGTTCAAAGGCACCGGCAACACGGAGATCGTGCTGGATCGCGGGCTCTTCGAGCGCCGCATCTTCCCCGCGATGAATATCGGCCAGACCGGAACGCGCAAGGAAGAGAAGCTGCTTCCGCCGACGGTTCTGCCGAAAATCCACACGCTGCGGCGTGCGCTCGCCGGTACGGATCCGCTCACGGCAATGAAGATGTTGCTCGAGCGATTGCAGAAGTTTCCGTCGAACGACGCGTTCCTCAAGAGTTTCTAAAAACGAGCGAGGCGGGCACAACCCGCCTCGCTTTATTTCCGGGTCTCTGAAAACTTCTCATGTTTTGCGGGCTCTCTCCCCCATTTTTGCGTGCTCTTCACGCGTGATCCGCTGGACGGATCGCGCCTCTGGATTTACGATTCGCTCTGCATTCCGTACCGCTTCGTTCACGGTGCGGCTTTCTTCCCCGAATCAGCAATCAATCCGTCAGGAGGATCTATGTCCCTTCCCCGCCGTATATTTTTGTTGTTGAGCCTTGCGATCATGGCCTTCGCGCCGTTCGCAATGGCGCAGACGACGACGGGAAACATCGCCGGCACAGTGTTGTCCGGTACCGATGCTTTGCCCGGCGTCACCATCGAGGCCGTTCACACACCGACCGGCACTCGTTACTCGACGGTCAGCGGCGCCAACGGCCGCTACCTCATCCCGAACGTTCGCGTCGGCGGTCCGGACCGCGTGACGGCGACGCTCGAAGGCTTCCGCAATGGTGAAGCGAGCGACGTCACCGTCAGCCTCGGCACCACGACCGAAGTCGAGATCAAGATGGCTTTGGCAACCGTGTCGGAAGCAATCACCGTCACGGCGACCGCCGATCAGGTCATCAACCCGAACCGCACCGGCTCGGCGACCGAAGTCTCGGAAGAGCTGATCGAGACGCTGCCGACCGTCAATCGTCAGCTTCAGGATTTCGCTCGTACCAACCCGTACTTCACGACCAGCCTCACGGGCGACGGCACGTTCATGTTCGTCGCGGGCCGCAACAACCGCTACAACAACATCCAGATCGACGGCGCGGTGAACAATGACCTCTTCGGTCTCGCCGCCTCCGGCACGCCGGGCGGTCAGGCTGACACGCAGCCGATCACGCTCGACGCGATTCAGGAAATCCAGCTGCTCGTTTCGCCGTACGACGTCCGCCAGAGCGGATTCACCGGCGGTGGCGTGAACGCCGTTACGCGCTCCGGAACGAACGAGTTCTCGGGCTCAGTCTTCGGCACGAAGCGCAACCTCGACTACGTCGGCGAGAACGACAACCTTCCGGCTCTCGCCTCCTTCGACCAGACGCAGTACGGCGGCCGCCTCGGCGGACCGATCCTGCGCGATCGCCTCTTCTTCTTCGTCAGCGGTGAAAAGAACAAGCGCGATCAACCGAACGGTACGCGCGCGTGCCGCGACGCCGCCGATTGCGCCGCTTCCGTCGGCACGCCGGGCATCTACGTCGGTAACCCGGCCGCCTATGACGTAGCGAACTTCCTGCGCGATCGTTACGACTACGATTCGGGCAGCCTCGACGACATCATTTTCGCGACGAAGAGCACGCTGCTCTTCGGCCGCCTCGACGCCAACATCGGCTCGAAGAACAACCTCACGCTGCGTCACAACTACGTTGACGCCACGAACGTGAACGCTCCGTCGAGCTTCACGCGCACCACGTCGCGCTTCTACTTCCCGAACAACGTTTACCTCTTCCCCAGCGAGACCAACTCGACCGTCGCACAGCTCAACACCGTGTTCAACGCGAACATGTACAACGAGGGCCGCGTCGGCTATCAGACGATCCGCGAAGCTCGCGCCACCCCGGGCGAAATCTTCCCGACGATCGAAATCGGCTCCGCGCAGCGCTCGGGCGTCATGCAGACCGGTATCGAGCGTTTCTCCGGCGCGAACGCGCTCGACCAGGACATCCTCGAGATCACGGACGACTTCACCTGGGTTCTCGGCAATCACAACCTCGTGATCGGCACGAGCAACCAGATGTTCGAGTTCGCGAACACGTTCATCCAGGACTTCTACGGCTACTACCTCTTCCCGGATTTCGCCGCTCTGCAGGCCGGTACGCCGAGCCAGTACAGCATCGGATTCGCGACGGGCGCCGATCCGAAACGTCCGACGTCGTTCGAAGCCGCGCAGTACAGCCTCTACGTCAGCGATCAGTGGCGTCTGAACAACGGCGTCACGCTCACGATGGGCCTGCGCGCCGACAAGCCGAAGTTCGGCACCACTCCTTCGTTCAACCCGGCCGTGCAGAACGCGCTCGGCTACAACACCTCGGACATCCCGGCTGAGAAGATCACGTGGGAGCCGCGCTTCGGCTTCAACTGGGACATCGGTCAGGCTGGCAAGCAGCAGCTCCGTGGTGGTATCGGTGTCTTCCAGGGCCGCACGCCGTTCGTGTGGATCTCGAATGCTTACGGCGGCACGGGCGTGGAGCAGGTGCTCCTGACCTGCTCGGGCAGCTGCGTTCGCCCGGTCTTCAATCCGGATCCGCTCAACCAGCCGCGTAACCTCGGTTCGGGCGCCGCTGGCGACATCGCCATGGTCGATCCGGACTTCCAGTTCCCGCGCGTTCTCCGCGCCACCCTCGGTTATGACCGCGAGCTCTTCTGGGGCATCCGTGGCAGCGCCGAGTTGCTCTACTCGCAGACCCAGCAGGACGTCTTCTACTACAACGTCGCGAAGGTCGAGAACGGCGTGAGCCCGCTCGACGGCCGCAAGACCTACACGAACCGCGCCGCCGCGTTCGGCAATGCGTACTTCCTGACCAACTCGGACGAGGGTAAGGAATTCACGCAGACCCTCTCGCTCAACAAGGTCATCGGCAACCTCCGCCTGAACGGCAGCTACGCTCACCAGAAAGCGGAGTCGGTCGGCGACTTCACGTCGAGCACCGCGGGTTCGCAGTGGCAGTTCGGCTACGTCTCGCGTAACGGCGATCTGTACAACCCCGAGCTGACGACGTCGATCTTCCAGGTCGAGCACCGCTTCAACCTGTCTGCCGCGTACAACTTCAACACCGGTGCATTCGCACACAACATCGGTATGTTCTACGTTGCGCAGTCGGGCCAGCCGTACTCGCTGCTGATGGGCGGCGATCCGAACCGCGACGGTTCGAGCAACAACGACCTGCTCTACATCCCGGCCAACTACATCCTCTGCCCGTCGAACGCCACCGCGGCGCCGACCGCGGCGGGTCCGTGCCGCACGAGCACTGGCAACGTGAATCCGCTCGACAAGACGGCGTTCCAGAACTTCCTGAGCTCCGTCGGACTCGGCGATGTTTCGGGCGCGGCTCCGGAGCGCAACGCGCTTCGCCAGCCGTGGACGCGCCGCCTCGACCTTTCGTACGAGCTCGGGCTGCCTGAGATCCTCGGCACGCGCGTTTCGCTGCAGGCCGACATCCTCAACTTCCTGAACCTGTTCGACAAGGACGCTGGCATTCAGCGCTTCGTCACGAACAACACGTACATGCCGGTGAACTACAGCGGTCAGGATCCGACGACCGGTCTTCCGGTTTATCGCGAAGCCGCTGCCGGCCGTCTGACGCCGGGCAACCAGTACAGCACGGGCAACCTCGCCTCGCGCTGGCAGGGTCGCCTCGGTATCCGCGTTTCGTTCTAAGCAACTCCATTTGTTGTAAAAAGAAGGCCGCCCGGCAACGGGCGGCCTTTTGTTTTCCGCGGAGGACTCGATCGATGCATCGCACGCTGCTCGCCGTCTTCACTCTCACGATCGTCGCATGCACGACGACCACACCCGCACCCGCACCCGTCGCACAACAAACGCAAGCGCAACCCACCGCTACGACACCGCAATGCAATCCCGGACATCAACTCGTCAACGCGGTGCTGTGGGTCGATACGTCTGCCGAGTATCGAGCCGCCGCGCTTTCGACGTACGCCGCCGCGCGACGTTCGCTCGATGCCGCACTCGCGGATCCGCAATGGATCGGCACACCGGAAGACAGCGCGACGAATCCACCGCAGCCGCCGGCGATCATTCTCGATCTCGATGAAACCGCGCTCGACAACATCGAGTACGAAGCACGCGCCATTCGCGCGAACACGACGTACGACGGCGCGCTCTGGAAGCAGTGGGTCGATGAAGGAAATGCGAAGGCAGTTCCGGGCGCGGCGGAGTTTCTCGCGTACGCGAAGTCGCGAGGCGTGACGCCGTTCTACATCACGAATCGCGACTGGCCGCAGGAAGAAGAAGGCACGCGCAAGAATCTCGAGCGTCTCGGCTTTCCGCTCGATGCGAGCGTCGACACGCTGCTCATGCGCGGCAAAGGCGAATTCAAAGGCAGCGACAAAGGTCCGCGACGCGCGTTCGTCGCGCAGTCGTATCGCGTGCTGCTGCTGCTCGGCGATGACCTGAATGATTTCGCGAACGCACGCGACAAGAGCGCCGCGGAGCGCGACGCGATCGTGAACACGACGCAGGACTGGTGGGGCGTGCGCTGGTTCATCCTGCCGAATCCGATGTACGGCTCGTTCGAGCGCGCGGCGATCGGCAGCGGCGGCACGCCGTGCGAACAACTGCAGCGCAAGATCGACGCGCTCTCGAAATGATGCATCCGCTCGCTGCAGCGCTGGTCGTCGTCATTTCGATCGATCAAATGCGCTACGACTATCTGCAGCGCTTCGATGCGTATTTCACGACGCGAGGCTTCAAGCGATTCACGACGATCGGTGCGACATACACGAACGCGCGGCCGCGACACTCGGTGACGTCGACCGGTCCCGGTCACGCCGCAATCGCAGGCGGCACGGTGCCACGCGAAAACGGCATCGTCGCGAATCGATGGCTCGATCGCACAACCACATTCGACGAATCAAAGTGGGCAACGTACTTCAGTGAAACGACCCCGTGGAGCGGCGGGCTCTCAGCCCGCCGAGACGAGACGGCATCCGGCGG
>JBQCJC010000327.1:0-5101 GCA_051953135.1 Thermoanaerobaculia bacterium
ATCGGCTTCGGCGTGTGGGTACATCACATGTACGCCACCGGCATCCCGCAACTCGGCACGAGCTTCTTCACCGCATCGAGCATCCTCATCACCATCCCCACCGGCTTTCAGTTCTTCGCGTGGATCGCCACGTTGTGGCACGGCAAGATCGAATACAAATCGCCGCTCTTCTACGCGTTCGCATTCCTCGCGATCTTACTCATCGGCGGACTGACCGGCGTGATGCTCGCGTCCGTGCCGCTCGACTGGCAGTTGCACGACACGATGTTCGTCGTCGCGCATTTGCACTACGTCCTCATCGGCGGCGCCGTCTTCCCGCTCCTCGGCGCGATCAGCTACTGGTATCCGAAGTGGAGTGGACGCATGCTCAACGAGAAGGTCAACTACTGGACCGTCGGACTTTTGTTCGCCGGATTCAACCTGACCTTCTTCCCGCTGCATCAGCTCGGACTCATCGGCATGCCGCGGCGCGTGTACACGTACCTCGCGACGATGGGCTGGCAGGATTTGAATCTGCTCGCAAGTGCAGGCGCACTGATCCTCGGCGCCGGCGTGCTGCTCTTCGGCATCAACGTCATCGTGAGCGCGAAGCAAGGCGCGCTCGCGGGTGACAACCCGTGGAAATCGTACGGACTCGAATGGTCGACGAGCTCGCCGCCGCCGCCGTACAACTTCGCGTATCTGCCGACCGTGCGCGATCGCTTCGAATTGTGGACCGCCGCGCCCGATCAGCCGGTCGTCAGCGGATTGCGCAGCGACGTGCGCGAAACACTCGTCACGAAGTTGATGGATGCCGATCCCGATCATCGCTCCGAGCTTCCGCGTCCGACGATCTGGCCGTTCCTGCTCGCGGTGACAACCGCGATCGGCGTGAACGTCGCGATCTTCACGCCGCTCGGCGTGCCCATCGGATTCGTGCTCGCCGCAATCGCATTGACCGGCTGGTTCTGGCCGAAGAAACCGCATCGCGAACTGCTCGAGCAACAACCCGCGAATTCGAATCACGATCATCGAACCGAACAACCGCCGCTTCATCTGGAGGGTGCATGAGCGAAGCGCAGCTCGGCCGAAGGATGCTCGACGTTTCGCGCCTGCCAACGATCGCGTTCGGGCATCGCGATCCGCTGTGGTGGGCCGTGTGGCTGCTGATCTCCATCGAGTCGACGATGTTCGCGATGCTGGCGACGTCGTACTTTTATCTGCGCGGCAACTTCAGCGAGTGGCCGCCGGCCGGCTCCGCGAACGCGCCGCTGCCGGTGAGCCTCACCACGATTGCGTTGCTCGTCATCAGCGGCGTTCCCGCGTACTTCGCGTTTCGCGCGGCGCTCGACGGAACGTTGCGTGTCGTGCAACTCGGGATGTCAGGCGCGACGATCGTCAGTGCACTCGCGGCCGTCGCGCGCTGGTTCGAGCTCGAAGGCATCAACTACAAGTGGAACACGCACGCGTACGGCTCGATCGTGTGGGCGATCTACTTCATGCACTCGTTTCATCTCCTGTCCGGCGTGATCGAGAACGCCGTGATGACGGTGCTGCTCTACAAAGGTCCGGTCGAGAAGAAGCACATTCTCGACGTGAGCCTCGGCACGATCTACTGGTGGTTTGTCATCGTTGCGTGGATTCCGTTCTGGCTCCTGATCACGCTCGACGAGGTGGTGCTGCGATGAATTCGCGACAGAACGCGCAGCTCTGGGCCACGCTCCTCGTTCCGCCGCTCGTGTGGGGACTGCATCTGCAGATCAGCTACTCGCTGCATCCATCCGCGTGCGCATCGAACAGCCGCTGGATGTTGATCGGCGTCTCGATCGTGTTGATCGTGCCGGTATTGCTGATGGGATGGATGGCGCTCGCGCTGCTGCGCTCGATGCCCGAGCCGCATGCGACAGGACACGCGGGTGCGGCCGAAGAAATCGAGCCGCGGCCTCGTGGACGCGCGCGATTCATGGCCTCGTCGGGACTCATGGGCGCGTGCCTCTTCGCATTGCTGATTCTTGGACAGACCGTACCGATGGTGATGCTGCGGCCATGCGACTGACGTGGGACATTCTCATCGTGATTGCGATGGCGACGTCGCTCACGATTTACTTTCGCGGATTTCGCCGCGCGCACATTCGCTGGTGGGAAGCGACCGCGTTCGCGATCGGCTGGCTCGTCATCGCTGCCGCGCTGTTAGGTCCGGTCGACACGCTCAGCGACATCCTCTTCTCCGTGCACATGACGCAGCACGAGCTGCTCATGCTCATCGCCGCGCCGCTCATCGTCGCCGGACGACCACTCATCGCGGGCATGTGGGGATTGCCGCAACGCGTGCGCGATCGTGCGATCGCGATCACGCGTCCCCTCGTCACCCCGTGGCGCGCGCTCACGAATCCGATCGTCGTGCTGGTGCTGCACGCGGTCGTGTTGTGGTCGTGGCACATTCCGCGCGCGTTCGAGTGGGCGCTCCACAACGAAAGCGTGCACGCGATGCAGCATCTGATGTTCTTCGTCAGCGCCGCGTTGTTCTGGTGGTCGCTGATTCATGGCCGCTTCGGCAAAGTCGGCTACGGCGTGGCGGTGTTCTTCGTCTTTCTCACCGCCATGCACACCGGCATCCTCGGCGTGCTGCTCACCTACGCGCATCACGTCTGGTATCCGACGTACGCGCACACCGCGCCGAACGCGCTCGAAGATCAGCAACTCGCGGGGCTGATCATGTGGATTCCGGCGGGCGGGATCTTTCTCATCGTCGCCCTGGCGTTGTTCGCCGCGTGGATCGGTGAGAGCGAGCGCCGCGTGCGATCGTCGGCGTTGATGCTGATGGTCATCATGTTGACCTTCGCGCGCTGCTCCGATTACCCGGGCGATCGCATCGAAGAAGCGAAGGAAATTACCGGCGGCGGCGATCCCGATCGCGGCAAGACCGCGATTCGCCAGTACGGCTGCGGGACGTGTCACACCATTCCCGGCGTTCCCGGCGCCAACGCGAACGTCGGACCGTCGCTCGACAAGATCGCGGGCCGCGGCTACCTCGCGGGACGATTACCGAACTCACCGCGCAATTTGATGCTGTGGATTCGCAAACCGCGCAACGTCGATCCGAAAACCGCGATGCCCGACATGAACGTGACGGAACGCGATGGCAAGGACATCGCCGCGTATCTGCTGACGCTCAAGTAAAGTACGCGCCATGAAACGACTCATGTTTGCGGCGGCCCTTCTCTTCGTTGCGTGCAATCGTCAGGAGACCGCGCAGTCGGTGCAGAAGGCGGCGCCGGCGGCGACCGAAAATGCGGGCAATACCGCGCGCGGCAGGGAACTGGTCTCACAGTACGGCTGCAATGTTTGTCACGCGATTCCCGGCATCGAAGGACCAGCCGGCATCCTCGGGCCCGCGCTCAGCGGACTCATGTCGCGCCCGGCCATCACGCAGGCACAGGTTCCGAACACTCCGCAGAATCTCCTGCAATTCATCCAGAACCCGCAATCGCTCAATCCGCAGAGCAGCATGCCGCCGCCGCAAGGCATGACGCCGGACGATGCGAAGGACATCGTCGCCTTCCTGCAAACACTCAAGTGAGACTCATCGCCGCGCTGCTGCTTTCGCTCACGCTTCCGCTGCATGCGGAGCGGCTCTACGTCACGAATGAGCGCGCGGGCACGATTCAGGTCATCGACACCGCGACCGACAAAGTCATCGCGAAAACCGCGACCGGCAATCGTCCGCGCGGCATCATCGTCGCGCCCGATGGCAAACGCGTATACGTCGCGCTGAGCTGGTGGCGCGACGGCAAACACAAGGTCAGCGGCAAGGAAGGCATCCTCGCGCTCGACGCATCGACGTTGACGACTGCGAAGTTGTACGTCGCCGGAACCGATCCCGAATCCGTCGCCATCACGCCTAACGGTCAACGTCTTTACCTTTCGAACGAAGACGCGGGCACGGCGTCCGTGCTCGACGTCGCAACCGCGAAGTTGCGCACGACGCTCATCACCGGCACCGAGCCCGAAGGCGTGGCAGCGAGTCCGGATGGCAAGTGGGTGTACATCACCGCCGAGACAAGCAACACGATCACGGTGATCGATGCGAAGCAGGAGAAAGTCGCGGCGAACATCCTCGTCGATCCGCGGCCACGCTTCTCCGTCTTCACGAAAGACGCGAAGCGTGCGTGGATCAGCGCCGAGATCGGCGGCAGTGTTTCGCTCATCGACGTGACGAAGCATCGCGTCGTGAAACGCATCAAGCTCGGCAAACTCGACAAGCCCGTCGGTCTCGCGCTCTCGCCAGATGAAAAGCGTTTGTACGTCGCCACGGGACGCGGCAACGGCGTCGTGGTCGTCGACACGATTGCGATGAAACCGATCGCGTGGATTCCCGCGGGCGACCGCGTGTGGGGCATCGCCATCACGCGCGATGGAAAGAAGGTCTACGCCGCGAACAGCTTGTCGAACACGATCAGCGTGATCGACACCGCGACGAATCGCGTGGTACGCACGATCCCAACCGATGACGGTCCGTGGGGACTCGCGATTCGTTAGTCAGGCGGAAAGCCGAAAGCCTTCCGCCTGACCACGAGTTTCATTACGAGTTCATGAGGCGCATCGCGCCCGCGATCGCGAGCAGCATCGCCACGAGCAGCAGCATCAACTCGGAGAGCGTCGGCACCGGAACTCCAACGCCGACTTGCACGATCGCTGTCGCCGCGTTGTTCGCCGTGCTGGGATCGGATTGATCCGAGGAGACCGTTGCGGTGTTCGAGACATTTGCGTCGACCGCGGGCGCGTTGACCGTCAACGTGATCGTCGCGTTCGCGCCGCTGTTGATCGTGCCGAGCGTGCAGGTGATCGTCGTGGTGCCGGAGCAACTGCCTTGCGATGGCGTCGCCGACACCAGTGTCAGCGAAGGCGGCAGGTTGTCCGTCACGATGACGTTCGTCGCCGCATCGGGACCTGCATTCGCGACCGTGATCGTGTAGTCGAACGACGAGCCGGGCAACACGCGATTGACCGCCGTCTTCGTGATCGACAGATTCGCGATGCCCGTGCCGTTGTCGAGGATCGTCAACGTTGCGATCGACGGCGTCGCAAGCTGCGCGTTCGTCGGATTGCTCAACACGAGCTC
>JBQCJC010000328.1:0-2553 GCA_051953135.1 Thermoanaerobaculia bacterium
CTCCGTTAGACTCGGCGGCATGCGTATCTCTTCTCAGCGCGTGGTGCTTGGCAACGAAGTCAAACCCGCGTCCATCGTCATCGAAGGCGGAAAAATCATCGCCATCGAGTCCCCACAAACTTCCGACGTCGACTACGGCAACCTCGTCGTCATGCCCGGCCTCGTCGATTCGCACGTGCACGTGAACGAACCGGGCCGCACCGAATGGGAAGGGTTCGCAACCGCAACGCGCGCGGCGAGAAAAGGCGGGATCACGACGATCGTCGACATGCCGCTCAACTCACTGCCGCCGACCACCACGCTGCAAGCGCTCGAGCTCAAGCAACGACACGCGCATGGCGAAACGAACGTCGCGTTGTGGGGCGGCGTGATTCCGGGCAACACGGGCGAGTTGAAGAAGATGCTCGACGCGGGCGCGCGCGGCTTCAAGTGTTTTCTCGTGCACTCGGGCGTCGATGAATTTCCGAACGTGAACGAGCGCGAGTTGTACGAAGCGGCGCGTGAGCTCGCGGGCACGAATGCGCCGTTGCTCGTGCACGCGGAGCTCGGCGAGCATCTGCACGAAGCACACGGCGATGCGGACGATTACGCGACGTATCTGCATTCGCGTCCCAACGCGGCCGAGGATCAAGCGATCGAGTTGTTGCTGCGCGTGTGTCGTGAGACCGGAGCGCGCATGCACGTCGTGCATCTCTCCTCCGCGAGTGCGCTGCAGATCCTCGCGCGTGCGAAGAACGAACGATTGCCACTCACCGCGGAGACGACACCGCACTATCTCCACTTCGACGCCGAATCGATTCCGCGCGGCCGCACGGAATTCAAATGCGCGCCGCCGATTCGCGAGTACGAGAATCGCGAAGCGCTGTGGAGCGGATTGCGCGAAGGATTGATCGATCTCGTCGTCAGCGATCACTCGCCGTGCACGCCCGAATTGAAGCGCGGCGATTTCATGCACGCGTGGGGCGGCATCGCGTCACTGCAGTTCGTGCTGCCGATCGTGTGGACGAACGCAAGTGCGCGCGGGTTCACGCTGAACGACATCGCGCGCTGGTGCTGTGAATCGCCGGCGAAACTCGCGAATCTCGAATCGAAAGGTCGCATCGCGATCGGAATGGATGCAGACTTTGTGATCTGGGATCCGGAGGCGACGTTCACGGTGACGCCGGATCTCATCGAGCATCGCCACAAGGTCACGCCGTACCTCGGCGCTGAATTGCGCGGCGTGGTGAGCGATACACTTCGCGCGTGAATTTCACCGAACTTCTGGATCTCGCGTCCGAGCGCCTCGGCGGCTCGGTGCTCTACGCGACCGACGATTACTTCGCCGAGAAAGAGAATCTGCTCAAGCCAGCAAAGGCGATCTGGAAAGAGCACGAGTACACGGATCGCGGCAAGTGGATGGATGGCTGGGAAAGCCGCCGCAAGCGCGTCCCCGGCTATGACTTCGCCATCATCCGCCTCGGCCTGCCCGGCGTGATTCGCGGCGTCATCGTGGACACCGCATTTTTTCGCGGCAACTATCCGGACTCGTGTTCGATCGAAGGCACGTCGATGCGCAGCGATGCGAGCGTCGAAGCTTTGCTCGCCGCGGAATGGCGCGAGTTGTTGCCGCGATCGCCGTTGCAGGGCGACAGTGAGAATCACTTCGCGATCGATGGCAAAGACGCGATCACGCACATCCGCCTCAACATCTTTCCGGAGGGCGGTGTCGCACGATTGCGCGTGCACGGCGAGGTCGTTCCGGAGTGGCGTCACGTCGGTGGACTCGGCAACGAGGTCGATCTCGCGGCCGCGGAGAACGGCGCCGAAGTGCTGAACTGCAGCGACATGTTTTTCGGCCCGAAGCACAACCTGATCATGCCGGGCCGCGCGCACAACATGAGCGACGGCTGGGAAACGAAACGCCGCCGCGGGCCGGGTTACGACTGGGTGATCGTGAAGCTTGCGACCGAAGGACGCGTGCGGCGAATCGAAGTCGACACGAATCACTTCAAGGGCAACTATCCCGACACCGCATCGATCGATGGTTCCACGGATGGTTCGAATTTTGTCGAACTATTGCCGCGTACGAAACTGCAGGCGCACACGCGACACTTCTTCATCGACGAACTGCTCACCGATGGTCCGTTCACGCACGTGCGCGTGAACGTGTTTCCCGACGGCGGTGTGAGCCGTCTGCGCGTGTGGGGCGTGGCGACGCAAAACGGACGTCGCGACGCGGCACTGCGTCGCATCAACACGCTCTTTCATCCGTACGACTTCAAGAAGGTCTGCGGCTCGTCCGCGTTCGCGACACAACTCGCCGCGGCGCGGCCGTTCGCGTCGTGGGACGACCTCGTCATGAAAGCGAATGCGATCTGGAGCGGCCTGCCGCAGGACGCACATCTCGAAGCGTTCGCCGCGCATCCGCGCATCGGCGAGCGCAAGGCGGGATGGTCGTCGCATGAGCAGTCGGGTACGCACGCGGCGAGCGACGCGACGATGCAGGCGATCGCAGATGGCAATCGTGCGTATGAAGAGAAGTTCGGATTCGTCTACCTGATCTGCGCGACC
>JBQCJC010000329.1:0-4278 GCA_051953135.1 Thermoanaerobaculia bacterium
TTGTCGCGTGGGGTGTTTTGGCCCCCCCCCCCACACCGCGGGGCGCCCGCCCCCCCCCTACACCCCCCCCCCCGGGGGGGGGGGGGCCCCCCCCCCCGCCCTTCCCCCCCGCGGGGGGGCGCCCCCCCCCCGCCGCTCCACTGGTCTTCGTGAATCGGGGCAGTGCGCTCGCGCAGTGATTGCGCGGTGCGGCAATGCAACACGGCTTGAATCTCCGCGACGATCGATAACGCGATCTCCGCGGGTGTGTCGCCGCCGAGGTCGAGACCGATCGGGTTGTGGATGCGCCAGTCGCCGGGATGCGCAAGCTCCGCGAGCAATTCCTCGCCGCGTTGCTTCGGTCCGAGCAGACCGATGTACGGAATCGACGATTCGAGGAGCGTGCGCAGGATCGCGGCATCGCGAGGAAAGCTGTGCGTCATGACGACAGCGGCGTCGTAGTCGCGAACGTCGATCGGCTCGCGTGTCGTCACGAGATCGGCGCGCCAGCCGATTTGTTGCGCGAGCGCGATTACAGGATCGACATCCGCGCCGCCGCCGAACACGACCATCGCGCGTTGCGGACGAATGATCTCGATCATCGTCTCGCCGTTCGGCAGGCGCGTCGTCCATTCGACCGGCTCGCGGCCATTCCACTGAAACGCGAGCAATCGCGATGGATGCGATGCATTGAAGGGCTCGACGAGAAGATCGAGGAGGCCGCGGCATCCGAGGCCGAGGCCAAAGACGAGATCGTCGGCGCGCGTGGAATCGTATGTGACGATGCGCGGCGACATTTCTTCGAGCCACGGCGCGATGCGCAATGCGAGATCGCGCTCGAGACACCCGCCGCTGATCGCGCCATACGCCTTGCCATCGTGCCCGATCACCGCACGTGCACCCGCACGCCGATACGTCGATCCTTCCGTGCGGATGACCGTCACGACGACGCCACGAGGTGTGCGGCGAATGGCATCGAGAATTGCGTCGAGTTCGTGCATCGGCTTCGTCGTGCTATGTCACGGGCAAACTTCGTACCCTGTCCGCTGGTACGGCTCGAGCATGAAAGAACATGGCTTCGCGATGTCACGAATGAGAATCGTTGCGACTCTGCTCACGATGTCGATCGTTGGATGCGGCGCGGCGGCGCCGGCGCGATCGTCATCGCCGGCTTCTGCGAAATCCGATTACGACAGCGTGATCATCGGCGGTGAGGTGATCGACGGAACCGGCGCGCCACGCCAGCGCGCGGATGTCGGCATCCGCGGCGATACGATTGTCGCGATCGGCGATCTTTCAAAAGCATCCGCGACGACGAAACTCGACGCGCATCACCAGGTCGTCACTCCCGGCTTCATCGATCTCCTCGGCAACTCGCAAGCGGCCGTGCTCATCGATCCGAATCTCGAAGGGAAGATTCGTCAGGGCATCACCACCGAAGTGACGGGCGAAGGACATTCACCGGGTCCGCAGAACGATGTGATGCTCGCGGAGATGGAGCGCACGAAGCCGAAAGGCTGGCCGAAAGTCACGTGGCACACGCTCGGCGAATTCATGAAGGTCATCGAGCAACGCGGCTCCGCGCTGAATTTCGCGCTCTTCGTCGGCGCCGCAAATCCGCGCGAGATGGTTCTCGGTCACGCGGATCGCGCACCGAACGCCGAGGAGTTGAAGCAGATGGTGGCGATCACGAAGCAGGCCGTGGATGAAGGCGCGGTCGGTTTGTCGAGCGCCTTGATTTATCCGCCGGGCCGCTTTGCAACGACTGAAGAGCTGATTGCGATGGCGCGCGTTTCGGGCTCGTACTGGACGCATCTGCGCAACGAGAGCACGAACATCGAGAGCGCGATCGATGAAGCGATTCGCATCGGTCGCGAGGCGAATGTGCCGGTGAACATCTTTCACCTGAAGATCGGCGGTGAATCGAACTGGGGACGCATGCCTGCGATCGTTCGCAAAATCGAGAACGCGCGAAAGCAAGGCGTCGACATCGCCGCGAATGTCTATCCGTTCACCGCAACGTCGACCGATCTCACCTCGATCGTCCCGGCGTGGGCGCTCGAAGGCGGCTATCTGAAATTGCAGGAGCGTCTGAAAGATCCGGCGACGCGCACACGCATCGCGGATGAATTGCGCGAGGGACGACTGCGCGGCAAAGGCGCGGAGACGATCGTCATTCGTGGCGAGCCGAGTGTGAAGCTCGTCGAGCTCGCGAAATCGCAAAACGTCGACGCCGCCGAAGCAGTGCTGCGGTTGTTCGATCTCGAATCGATCTCACCGATCGCGATTTTTCTGTCGTTGAGCGAAGCGGACATGAAGACCGCGCTCGTGCAGCCGTGGGTGGCATTCGGCTCGGACTCCGGCGCGGTCGTTGGCGAGATGCGCTCGCGCGGCGCGCATCCACGCGCCTACGCGACGTTCACGCGCGTGCTCGCGAAATACGTTCGCGACGAGAAGCTGCTCACGCTCGAAGAAGCGGTGCGCAAGATGACGTCGCTCGCTGCATCACGCGCGGGATTTCGCGATCGCGGTGTGTTGAAGATCGGGATGAAAGCGGATATCGCCGTGTTCGATCCGATTAATGTGCAGGATCTCTCGACGTACGAAGATCCGCATCACTTCTCTGTTGGCGTTGCGCACGTGATCGTCAATGGCGTGCCTGTTTTGCAGGATGCGAAGATGACCGGCAAGTTGCCAGGACGCATCCTTCGAAAACAGTTCCACTAGCGATACTGAAGCATCGCCGCCACGAGCGCGCCGGCCATGATCATCACCGACACCGCCCACGTTCCGATCCACACCAGCGCGGTCTTCAACGCCGCCTTCCCGCTCGATTGTGCGTAGAAGCGCCGCTGCGCGAAGAACAGATAGACGAGATTGATCGCGATGTGCGTGATCGTCAGCGTGCGTTGCAGCGGCCCGGGTGCAAATCCCATCGCCGCGTAGATCGGCCAGATCAGCAGCGTGAAGATGTACGAGAAGCTGAGGTAGTGCGCGCCGAACACGAGATGCTCGCCGAGCGCGCGCTTGCGGCGGATGTAAACGATCTTCAGCACGATCGCGAGACCGAGGATGTTCGCGAGCTGCAGCATCGACAGATTCTTGTGCCACCGCTCGTCGATCTTGTCGTCGTACGCCTCGCGCGTCATGTGATGCTTCGCGGCTTTGCGATCGAGCATCGAGCCGAGCGCGCCTCGCGTGTCGAACTTGCGAAATGTTTCGACGGAGTAGATCGCCGCCGGCTTGTATGCCGTGTACGCGACGAACTGCAGCGCGAAGAGTGTGAGGAACAATCGCAGCGGACCGATCGATCGTTTCTTCTGTCCCGCGAAGTATTCGACCGTGAGCTGCCCCGGCTTCGTCACGAGCTCGCGCAACGTGCGCCACATCTTGCCGTCGAGATGCAGCATCTCGTGCATCACTTCGTGCGCGAAGTGGCCGACCGTCAGATCGTGATGGCCGGGTTGTTGTTCGCCGCAATTGGCGCAGTAGGTCGCAACACGCGGGTCGCCGCAGTTTGTGCAGATTGTGGTTTCGGACACGAGGCCGCTGATTTTAGCGGACGCTGCGACGTTTCTTCGCCGTCACGATCGGACCGCGCAGATTCGTGTCGAGAAACTCGTCGACGATCGTCTGGTACTTCGTTTGATCGAACACGCTGCCGCCGTGATCGCCGGTCGGGATCAACACGAGCTTGGAGTCGATGCCTTTCGCCTGCAGCGCCTGATGCAACGTCACGCTCTGCTGGTACGGCACGAGGCAATCGAGCATGCCGTGCATGATCAGGAACTTCGGATCGTCCGGCGTGACGTACGTCATCGGACTGGCGGTCGCCGTCCAGTCCTTGCACGTTTGAATCGCGCAACCCATCAGGAGCGACGGGGGCATGAACGGCGCATTGCCGTCCAGCGGGATGCACGGAAGTTTCTGCTCTTCGATTTTCAGGAGATCCGTCGGTCCATAGAGATCGACAACCACCTGGACACGACTCGAGAATTGCGGATTGCCGAGGGCGATGCCTTCGAGTGCGTCGACGCCGGAACTCGTGCCGAGCACCGCGGCGAGATGTCCGCCCGACGACGTGCCGAATACGCCGATGCGATTCGGATCGAGTTTGAATCGCACGCTATTCGCGCGCAGCCAGCGCACCGCTGCTTTCGCATCTTCGATCGGCGCGGGCCAGATGTTCTGCGGCGCGAGCCGATACTCGATGCTCGCGACCGCGTAACCGCGCGATGCCTGTCGAACGGCAGGACCGCCGAAACGATCGCCCATGATCCACGCGCCACTGTGCAGATA
>JBQCJC010000330.1:0-26670 GCA_051953135.1 Thermoanaerobaculia bacterium
GAGGGATCTGGAGCTCGGCGGGGCGGCACGAGGAACGTGCTATGCGCCACCCACCCACCAAGGTCCCTCGCTACGCTCGGGCTGACGAGGGGGCTTACGCGCGCGTGGCGACGAAAGCCGGCGCGGGCGGCGGCAGCTTCGCCACGAATGCCTCGCGTTCCGGGGCGTTCAACGCCGGAATCATCCAGCGAAGGAAGCGAGCCATCTTCTCCGGCGGGATCGACATCACGAGACGCTGCTCGGCCTCGGCGATCTCTTCATCGCTCAGCGATGCCCACATCGCGGGATTGAGTTGCAACTCTTCATCCGCCATGTGCGTGAGCAGCTCACCAGTGATGCGCGAGAGCTGCACTACGATTGCGTGACCTTTGTCCGCGGCATCGCTGGCGTGCGGATCGATCGACTCGAGCGCCGCGAGCAATCCAGGCAACCGCGCTTCCTGATCTTCGTGCTGTTCGTGAAATTGCGCGAAGAGCGTCGCCGACGCTTTCTTCACGAGCGGCATAATGAATTCGTCTTCCTTGTGCGCATGACTTTCGAGCAGGTCGAAAATCTCGGCGACGTCCGTCCGCAGACTGGCCACGGCGGCGGCATTCGTGAAATCGGTGACTCCGGATTTGCGGAGCAGATCGCAGAGCATCACGCGGATGCCTTTGTGAACGTTGCGGTACGTGTCGATTCGATTCATGTGGGGAATGTACGGTCGCACTCGAAGCGTCATTGCTAAGACTTCGCTAGCGCCTCCTGAAAAGATTCGCGCGCCGATGGACGTTTCCTAAAAAGATCCTAAAATCGCTCGCAAACATGTCCCCGGAAAAACTCAGAAGATTTTTAGATGGTGGGATTTCGGTGATCGTCGGAACCGTCGATGCCGAAGGCGTCCCGTCGTGCTGCCGCGGCATTGCGGTCGACTCGAAAGACGACTTCGACAGCATCACGGTCTACCTGCCAGCAGCGACCGCGGGCGAAACGGTTGCGAATCTCGCGACGACGCGCCGCATCGCGGTATCGCTCACCGAACCGCTCTCACACGGCTCGATTCAACTCAAAGGCGTGACGCGCGGCGTGAAGCTCGCGACGAATGACACGCGCGATTTCGTCGACAACCGTCTCGAATCCTTCGCCGAAGCGCTCGGCAGTTTCGGCCTGCCGCGCACCGTGACGCGCTCGCTCAATCACTGGCCCGCGTTCGCAATCGAAGTGTCGGTCGAACAACTCTTCGATCAAACGCCGGGACCGAAAGCGGGAGAGGCGCTGCGATGAAGCTCACGCAGATCTCGCGTTGTTTTCAGGGCGTGATTCCGTCGCTCGTCGCATCGGCCGACGCGAGCGGGATGCCGAACATCACGTACGTCAGCCAGATTCATCTCATCGACGACACACACGTCGCGCTCTCCTGTCAGTTCTTCAACAAGACGCGGCGTAATCTCGATCAGAACCCGAATGTCTCAGTGGAGGTCTACGACCCGCTGAACATGCAGGCGTATCGATTGCGACTGCGATTCCTGCGCTCCGAAAAATCAGGACCGTTGTTCGATCAGATGGCGCTGCGCATTCAGGCCATCGCCTCGCACACGGGCATGGAAGGCGTCTTCCGTCTCATCGCCGCGGACATCTTCGAAGTGGTGCGAGCGGAAAAGGTCGAGAACTTTCTGCTGCCGTCGACGGAGTCGCTGCCGCCCGAGGAGATCTCGGTGACGGGGTTGAGAACGGAGTTGCGCGGATTGCAGCTCGTATCCGAGCGCATCAACCGCGCTGACGATCTCGAAACACTGCTCGCGGCGGCGCTCGATGCACTCGATGTCTACTTCGGATTCGAGCACACGTTCGTGCTGCTGCTCGATGACATCACGCAGCGGCTGGTGACGATCGCGTGCCGCGGCTACGGCGGTGGCGTCGGCGCGGAAGTGGCGATCGGCGAAGGCGTGATCGGCACGGTCGCGCGCGAGAAACGCGTGCTGCGACTCAATGCATTGAACGAAGGTCTTCGCTACGGCCGCGCGGTGCGGCAGTCGCACATGGACTCCGGCACGTTCTCCATCCGTCCGGAGATCCCGCTCCCCGGACTGGCGGACGCGCAGAGCGCGATGGTGCTGCCGCTGATGATCGAGGATCGTCTCGTCGGTGCGCTGGTCGCGGAGTCACGCGATCCCGTCGCATTCCGCGAGTGGGACGAGGCGTATCTCGAGATCATCGCGAATCAGATCGCCCTAGGCATCGATCGCGTTTCGCAGCTCGATGACACGATCTCGCGTCCCGCGAGCGACGTGCGCATCGCACCGCCGCCGCCTCCTCCGATTGCGCCGCCGATGCTGACGAAGCGTCACACGTTCACGTACTACCGCGATGACGATGCGGTGTTTCTCGACAACGAGTATCTGATCCGCAACGTCCCCGGCCGCATCCTCTGGAAGCTCCTCGGCGATTTCAAAAAGCAGGGACGCACCGCGTTCAGCAATCGAGAGCTGCGCCTCGACCGATCGCTGGGATTGCCCGAGATCAAAGACAACCTCGAATCGCGATTGATCCTGTTGCGCCATCGACTGCGTGAGAAATGTCCGGCCGTGCAGATTCACTCGACGGGACGCGGGAAGTTCGCGCTGGAAGTCGGCGCGGATCTCGATCTCGTGGAACGATAGCGATCCCGCACATCGTCGAGGTCGTCCGCGCGCTGCGGATGACGTAGCTTTACCAATCCGCTACAATCCGCGCGCCTTTCCGGCCCGTTCCCCACGGGTCGGTCTTCATCCAATTACGGAGGAAACAATGAAGTCCTGGTATATGCGCGTCGTGCTCGTCGCGCTGATCGGTACCCTCGCGTTCGGCGCAATCAGCGTGTTCGCGCAGGAGTCGCACCCGACGGGTGATCCCGCGGTTGCGGCCGAAGAATCGAAGCCGGCGGAGCACCCGACCGAGCATCGCTCGGAGGCCAACCTCGTGCTGCCGGATCTCGGCAGCGTGCAGTTCCTCGGCATGGGCGGCAATCGCCTGCTTCTCGGCGGTCTCGTCGTCTGCGTCCTCGGCCTGCTCTTCGGCCTCGGCATGTACATGCAGCTCAAGAAGCTCCCGGTGCATCGCGCGATGCTCGAGATCTCCGAGCTCATTTACGAAACCTGCAAGACGTACCTCGTCACGCAGGGCAAATTCATCCTCCTGCTCGAGCTGTTCATCGGCGCGATCATGGTGGTGTACTTCGGATTCCTGCGTCACTTCGACGCGGCCCGCGTGATCATCATTCTCGTCGCGAGCCTCATCGGCATCGCCGGCTCGTATGGCGTCGCGTGGTTCGGTATCCGCATCAACACGTTCGCCAACTCGCGCACCGCGTTTGCCTCGCTCAAGGGCAAGCCGTTCCCGACTTACTCGATTCCGCTCAAGGCCGGTATGTCGATCGGCATGCTGCTGATCTCGACCGAGCTCGTGATCATGCTCGCGATTCTGCTCTTCGTGCCGCGCGAATACGCCGGCCCGGTGTTCATCGGATTCGCGATCGGTGAGTCGCTCGGCGCCGCGGCGCTGCGCATCGCGGGCGGCATCTTCACGAAGATCGCGGACATCGGCTCCGATCTCATGAAGATCGTCTTCAACATCAAGGAAGACGACGCACGCAACCCGGGCGTCATCGCGGACTGCGTCGGCGACAACGCGGGTGACTCGGTCGGCCCCACCGCTGACGGCTTCGAAACGTACGGCGTCACCGGCGTCGCATTGATCACGTTCATTCTTCTTGCGGTCAAATCAGCAGAGGTGCAGGTTCAGCTTCTCGTCTGGATCTTCGTCATGCGCGTGCTGATGATCGTCACCTCCGCGGTGTCGTACTTCATCAACGAAGCGTTCGCGAAAGCGCGCTACGGCAACGCGGACAAGATGAATTTCGAAGCGCCGCTCACGTCGCTCGTGTGGCTCACTTCGATCCTGTCGGTCGGCGTCACCTACGTCGTCTCGAAGCTCCTTATTCCGAGCCTCGGCGGCGACACGACGATGTGGTGGAAGCTCTCGACGATCATCACCTGCGGCACGCTCGCGGGCGCGATCATTCCGGAGCTCGTCAAAGTCTTCACGTCGACGGAATCGCGTCACGTGCGCGAAGTCGTCACGGCGTCGGAAGAAGGCGGCCCGTCGCTCAACATCCTCTCGGGCTTCATCGCCGGCAACTACTCGGCGTACTGGATGGGTCTCGCGATCGCGGGTCTCATGGGCATCGCGGCCTGGATCGCGGGCACGTTCCCGGTGGATGCCGGCGCGCTCATGATCGCTCCCGCGATCTTCGCGTTCGGTCTCGTCGCCTTCGGCTTCCTCGGCATGGGCCCGGTGACGATCGCGGTCGACTCGTACGGCCCGGTCACGGACAACGCGCAGTCGGTCTACGAGCTCTCGACCATCGAAACGATTCCGGGCATCGACGCGGAAGTGAAGCGCGACTTCGGCTTCACGCCCGCGTGGGAAAAAGGCAAGGAATACCTCGAAGAGAACGACGGCGCGGGCAACACGTTCAAAGCGACGGCAAAGCCGGTGCTCATCGGCACCGCGGTCGTCGGCGCGACGACGATGATCTTCGCGATCATCGTGATGCTCACCAACGGACTCACGAGCGACATCGACAAGCTGTCGCTGCTTCACCCGCAGTTCCTTCTCGGTCTCGTCGTCGGCGGCGCGGTGATTTACTGGTTCACCGGTGCGGCGACGCAGGCGGTTTCGACCGGCGCCTATCGCGCGGTCGAATTCATCAAAGCGAACATCAAGCTCGATACCGGCGCTGAGAAAGCATCGGTCGAAGACTCGAAGAAGGTCGTCGCCATCTGCACGCAGTACGCGCAGAAGGGCATGTTCAATATCTTCCTCACGGTCTTCTTCTCGACGCTCGCGTTCGCGTTCTTCGAGCCGTTCTTCTTCATCGGCTACCTCATCTCCATCGCGCTCTTCGGTCTTTATCAGGCGATCTTCATGGCCAACGCCGGCGGCGCCTGGGACAACGCGAAGAAGATCGTCGAGACGGAGCTGAAGGCGAAGGGCACGCCGCTGCACGCGGCCTCGGTCGTCGGCGACACGGTCGGCGATCCGTTCAAGGACACGTCGTCGGTCGCGATGAACCCGGTCATCAAGTTCACGACGCTCTTCGGTCTTCTCGCCGTCGAGCTGGCCGTGCAGCTGGCCGCGAAGAATCAGGGCCTGACGCTCGTTCTCTCCGGCGTCTTCCTGCTCATCGCCATGATCTTCGTCTATCGCTCGTTCTACGGAATGCGCATCGGCAGCGATCACGCGCACGCGAAGTAATCGAGCTCATTCAACGCAAAACGCAAGAGGCCGGCGAGCAATCGCCGGCCTTTTTGTTGCGCGCGATTGCAACATCGGCGCTCGTATACTGCGTCGCATCGGAGGAACACCATGAAGAAGTCGTTCATCACCTGCGTCCTGCTGCTCGTCGCCACGGTTGCTTTCGCATCGGAAGATGTCGTGAAGCGCGGCGCCGCCATCTCGCCGGACGCGAAGCCCGTCTCCCTCGCGAAGGTTCTCGAAAATCCTGATGCGTACACGAAGGATGCGGTCGTCGTCGACGGCGTCATCGCCGCAAGCTGCACGCGCAAAGGCTGCTGGATGCAACTCGCCCCATCCGAGGGCGGCGACAGCGTGCGCGTCACGTTCAAAGACTACGGCTTCTTCATCCCGCTCGAAGCGAAAGGGATGAAAGCCCGCGCCGAAGGCGTAACCGTCGTGAAGACCCTCACGAAAGCCGACGCCGATCACCTCGAAGAAGAAGGCGCCAAACTCAAACGCAACGAAGACGGCACCGCGACGGAAATCTCGTTCATCGCGAACGGCGTGGAGCTGACGAAGTAGCTCTCACCCTATCGTCGGCGTGATCGTGTAGTCCACGCGCGAGTCGTGCAGTTCGCGATTCGCCTCGTATGCACGCCGCAGCACGAGGGACTCGCCGTCGAGCGCGCGATCGACGGCGAGGATTCCGTCGAGGTGATCGATCTCGTGTTGCAGGAGCTCAGCGGCGGCGCGATCGAGCTCGTTCCATGATTTCGCGCGACCGTGTTCGTCGACGTAATCGATCGAGATCGATTCGTTGCGTGCGAGGCGCACGAGGAGATCAGGGAACGACATGCAGTCGTCCCACATCGTGAACGTCGCATCGCTGCGCCAGGTGATCACGGGATTGACGACGAAGAACGTGCCGCGCCCGAGGTTCATCGCGATGAAGCGCTGGGCGATGCCGATTTGCGGCGCGGAGATCGCGCGACCGAATCCGTGCTGTTTGCGAAATGCATCGAGCGTCGATGCGAGCGCATCGAAATTCGCGGCGTCGTATTGTTCGACTTCTTTCGAACGAAGGCGGAGACGCGGATCGCCGAGAAGCAGGACGTCACGCATCACAGCGCCTTGCGCACCTGTTCGAAATACGCGACCAGCTTCGGCGAAAACGCATTGCGATCGAGCCTCAGCGTGCGATCGCGCTGCAACGCGGTTTTGAAATCCGAGTTAGCGGCGGCGAGCTGCGCATCGGGATTGCGCGAAAGCATTGCGCGCGTGTATCGCGTACACCCTCGCAACAAGAATGCTTCCGCGAGTGGCTGCGTCGCGAGCAGCTTCGACAACAAATGCTCCGCGCCCGCAAGATCGCCGGCAGCAAACGCGCGATACGCGGGACCAAGATCCGGCTTCGATGCTGGTGATGGCGGCGGAACGTTGAGCCGTGAAGCGAGCGTCGCATCGCGCGCCTGCGCTTCCTTTGCGATCGCCTGATAGTCCGCATCGCTCTTCGCCTGCTCGAGACGATTGCGCAGCTTCTCCGCCTCGCGCACATCCATTCCGCCAATCCCTTTCGGCGCAAGGACGGCGTTGCGGCGGTACTGCTGGACGGCCAGACGCGCCTCCACCTTTGCTTCCGATTCGACCGGCGGATCCTGTGCGGCGGTGTTCGTCGTGACCACCGGCGCCTTCGTCTCTTCGACCGGCACCGTGATCTCGACGACTTTCGGCGGCGGCGTTTGCTGCGGTTGCGGCTTCGGTTTCTGCGGCACGACCGCGGCGCGCGCTTCCTTCAGTTTCTTTCCTTCATCCGCCGCGGACGCGAACATCGCGATCGCCTGCTGCGCGATCGTCTCCGCACTCTTGTACGCGTTCACATCGGTGCCGGCGTTCTGAAACTGCGTTCGCGCATCCTGCAGTTTGCGTTGCGCGTTGCGATAGTTCTCCGTGCGATCACCGCCTGCGCGCAATGCGGCGAGTTGCATTTCGAGCGCGCGACTCAGCGCCGCATCCGCGGCTTTCTTCGGCGCCGTCGCGGCGCTCTGCGCGTCACGCTGCTTCTCGGTTTGCGCGCGCGCGACCCAATCCTTCAGCGTGGCGTAGTACTCGGTGCGCGCGATGACGCCCTGCTCTTCGGACGTCTTCCATTCGCGTAACGCGCCGTCGACATCGCCGAGGTTGAACTTCGCGATGCCGAGCCAGAAGTGCGGCGTGTACGTGATGAGCTCGCGGCCCGCGCGCACGTTCACGCCTTCGTTCGGCATCTCGCCGATCGAGCGCTGCAACGCGGTCGCCGCATCGCGATAGTTGCGCGCGTTCACCGCGACAACGCCGCGCTTGTACGCGTCGAACCATTTCTCCGGCGGCGCGGCGAAGAGAGTCGTTGCGAACAACAGCAGCAGCGCGATGCGTTTCATCGCGTGCTCCCGAAATCCGGAACGGATGCAGTCGCGGGATCGCTGAAGTGCACGATGAGCGTCGCATCGCCGCCCGCGGTCACATCGACCGTGCGCGTAATCGGTTTATCGAAACTCGGATTCGAGAGCGTGATTTCGTAGCGTCCCGGTGCGAGATCGATCGGCGCAGGCGTAACGACGTTCGTACCAATCTCGACGCTCTGTCCGTTGTCGAGATTGCGCACGCTCGTCACGTTCGCCCACGGAAATGCATTGATTCCCAGGTGTCCCTGCGCCGCGGGAACGGCGGCACGGGGACCTTGCGACGCATTCGTCGTTGCATCCGTCGGCGTGGTGATCGTCGATGCCTGCACCGCGCGCGTCGCAGCGGTGTCGGGATTCGGCGGAAAGTCGTCGTACGAACGATTGCGCATCATCCAGAACGCGCCGCCTGCAATCGCAAGCACGATCACGATCGCGAAGACGAGTCCGAATCGCGAGCGCGGTTTCGGCTCGTTCCTCGTGAGGTGTTCCTGCGGCGCAACTCGATCCAGCGTTTTCTGCGCCGGCGGCGGCGTCACCTCGGGTTTCGTCATCGCGACGGTCGGTGCACTCGCGGAGATCGAGACCATCGTCGCGCCATCATTCGGCCGCGGCGCGACACGCGTCGCATCATCCGTCACTTCGGAATTGAACGGCAGCGGCGGCACCGCGCCGGGTTCATCGGGAAGTTGCGGAATGACGCGCTCGAGTTCCACCGCGAACTCACGCGCCGTCGCGAATCGCTTCGTGCGATCTTTCTCGAGCGCACGGAAGATGAGTCCTTCGAGAAGCGGCGAATCGAAGATCGTCGGATTCGTTTCGCGCAATGGGCGCGGTCGTTCCGACGAATGCATCAACAGATACGCGTGCGGCGTGTCGGCCTGAAACGGCGGAACGCCGGTGAGCATCTCGTACAGCACGATGCCGAACGAGTAGAGATCGGCGCGGCCATCGATGCGCTCGCCGGACGGAAGCATGCCGAGGTGTTCGGGCGAGCAGTACTTCCACTTGCCGACGAACATGCCGGTCTTCGTGTTGTTGTTGTCTTCCGTGGCCGACGATTTCGCGATGCCTAGGTCGATGATCTTCACGCGCTCATCGCGATCGTCATCGCGCGTGATCATCAGATTCTCCGGGCTCACATCACGATGCACGATGCCCGCGCGATGAATCGCTTCGAGTCCCTGCAACGCCTGAATCGCAATGCGCGCGGCGTAACGCGCGGAGAGCGGCCCGTTCTGATCGATGAGCTCGTGAAGGTTGATGCCTTCGATGTACTCCCAAACCATGTAGTGCGAGCCGTCTTCGAGCGTGGAGAAATCGAAGAGCGACGCAACGCTGGGATGATGAATCTTCGTCGCGAGTCGCGCTTCACGCAGGAAGCGCTCGTGCGCACCCGGATCCTGCGCGATGTTCGAGCGCATCAGCTTGATGACGCGAATCGCGTTGAGATGGACGTGCAGGACTTTGTAGACCTCGCCCATGCCGCCGACGCCGAGGCGCGAAAGGATTTTGTACTTGCCGTCGAGTGGAGTTTCGAGATGGCGGCGGAGGAAGTCGGTGATCGGCTCGCCGCAGAACGGACAGGCTTTGAACTTCGGGTCGATTTCCGACTTGCAGTGGATGCAGAAGAAGGCCATGGGATCCGAGCGGGCGTAGTGTGACGCGAATTATATGATCCAACCATGGTCGACACGACGTTTCGCGTACGCACAAACGAGCGCGAGCAGATCCTCATCATCACGAATGAAGTGAATGACGCGCTCGCGAGACTCGGCGCGAAGGACGGGATCTGCACGATCGTCGTGCCGCACACGACGTGCGCGATCTCGGTGAACGAGAACGCCGATCCGGACGTGCCCGCGGATCTCACGAAGGCGCTGCGCGCGATGATTCCGAACGTGCGCTTTCAGCACGGCGAAGGAAACTCCGACGCGCATCTGCTGTCGATGCTCATCGGATGTTCGCTGTCCTGGCCCTATCGCAACGGTCGCCTCATCCTCGGCACGTGGCAGGGGATCTACTTCATCGAGCTCGATGGTCCGCGGGAGCGGAAGGTGACGGTCTATGTGTGACCGTCGCATTCAACGGCTTCAGTAAGCGCGCGCGAATCATCGCCAGCAGCACATCGACCTCGAATGGCTTCTGCAGAAACGCCGTGCGTCCGTCGTTCAACAACGCTCCGGCGCCCGCGGGCTCGCAATACCCGCTCGTGAGGATGATGGGGATGTCGGACCAGTTGCGGCGAATGATCTCGGCGATGTCGAGGCCGTCGATGTCCGGCAGCGTCAGGTCGATGATGACCGCCTGCGCTTCGCAGTGAATCAGTTTCCCGATCGACTCGCGACCCGTGTGCACGAGATGCACGTCGATTCCGCGCTCGATCAGAGCTTCCTGGATCGCGTGTGCTACGACTTCATTGTCCTCGACAAGGAGCAGACGCTCGATATCCATATGGATCTCCGGAAATCAGGATACTCTCACATATTGCCTTACAGAACTCCTGGAACTTAACGATTCCATGCGTAGCCGAAACTCAATCCACCAAAATTCGTGAACTCCCCATCCGAGTAAACCGGCGTGTACGTCGCGCGAAAGAGAAAGCCACGACCAGGTTTCTGATAGCGATATCCAAGCAGCCCGGTCACGCCGAAGTTGCTGAAGCTGTCGTCATCGATGGCGCTGACGCTGTCGGATTCGCCGAGGATGACGAGCGCGCCGCCGCCGGCTTCGAGATGGTGATTCGAGCGCGGATGCGAGATCCAACTCCCGACCATCGGCACGCTCACCGCCCACCCTTCATCGCCGATATCGCTTTCAACGCTCACGATGCCCAGGCCGACGTGCGCGGCGAAGGTGTCCGTGAAGTACCGCTCGTAGTTCGCCGTCGGGATGAGTCCACTGCCGCCGACCTCGGCGTACGCGGCCTCACGCGTCTGCGCATTCGCGAGCGTAGCCAGGAGGACAACCAGCACTACGAACGGAATGCGTTTAGTCATGCACACACACTACAGCCAGCTTTCCGTTTGTGCACGTGCAAACACGAGTGTTTGCGATTTCGCGACTACACTCTCGCGCATGCGTTATGACGTTCTCGTGCTCGGCGGAGGTACGGCCGGGCTCGTCACTGCATCCGGCTGCGCGCGACTCGGCCGCAAGGTCGCGATGATCGAGCGCGAAAAGCTCGGCGGCGATTGTCTGTGGACCGGCTGCGTGCCGACGAAGGCGCTCGTCGCCTCTGCGAAGCTCGCGTATCAGATGCGCAACGCGGCGCGATGGGGACTCGAGCCGATCACGCCGCGCGTGACGCCGAAATCGATCATGGACTCGATGCGCGAGCAGCGGCGCGTCATCAGTCATCACGATGATCCCGAGAAGTTTCGCAAGCTCGGCATCGACGTCATCGAAGGCAACGCGAAGTTCGTGAGTCGCAATGAGGTCGATGTCGACGGTCGCGTGCTCATCGCGAAAGACATCGTCATCGCGACCGGCGCACGCACCGCGGTTCCGCCGGTCGAAGGATTGAACGACGCTGGATTTCTCGATCACGTCTCGTTCCTGAATCAGGACGCGTTTCCCGAATCGATTCTGATTCTCGGCGGCGGCTACATCGGGATCGAGTTCGCGCAGATGTTCGCGCGCTTCGGCTCGCGCGTGACCGTCGTCGAGATGCTCGACGAGATCATCAACAAGGAAGATGCAGACATCATCGCGCGCGTTCGCGAGCTGATCGCGAACGAAGGCATCGAGTTGTTCACGAGATTCGCGGTGAAGTCGGTGCGTCGCGAAGGCGCGAAGAAGATCGCGCGGATCGAAAACAAATCCGGCGAATCGCGCGAGCTCACGATCGACGAAGTGTTCGTCGCTTCCGGACGTCGCGGCAACACCGAGACCCTCGGCCTCGAAAACGCGGGCGTGCAGGTCGAGAAGTCATGGGTCGTCGTCGACAAGTTTCTGCAGACGACGGCGCCGCGGATCTGGGCGTGCGGCGATGTGCACGGCGGCCTGCAGTTCACGCACGTCGCGGCGTACGAGGCGGTGAAGCTCGTGCGCAACATGCTGTTCCCCGGCAAGTCAGCGGTCGATTACACGCACATTCCGTGGGCGCTGTACACCGATCCGGAAGTCGCGCACATCGGGATGACCGAGGAGCAGGCGCGCGAGAAGCATGGCGATGCAGTGCGCGTGTACAAAGTCGACATGCACGATGTCGATCGCGCGGTCGTCGATCGCACGGATCTCGGTCTCATCAAGCTGATCGCCGACGCAAAGGGCAATCTCCTCGGCGCGCACATCCTCGCGGCAAATGCATCGACGCTGATCGAAGAGATCGTGCTCGCGCGCCGCAAAGGCATGAAGATCGGCGAGCTCGCGCAGCGGATCTCGTCGTATCCCTCACTCGCGGACGGCGTGCAGAAAGCGGCGTCGCTGTATTACCAGGACGTCGCGAAGGGATGGCTCGGCGCGATCGGACGAAAGATCGCGGCGATCTCGCAATAACGGAGCTTAGGCTTCGCCGCATCTGCCTGTCCTCGGGATCACGTTGTCCACTCGGCAGCTGTACGTGCCAAAGCGAAGCAATCAGCGCCGCCGGCCGTGCCGGCTAGGCCATGTAGGTTCCGAGCCAGAACAGGAACGCGAGGCCGAAGATCCATGGCATGAACTTCTTCATCATGACGCGTAGTCTCTTCGCCGCGAGTGTTGCACTCAGTGCGATATCGAACAACCTCCGGTGATCATCATCACGTGCTAGATTCTCGCGACGATGCGGGCTGCTCTGCTTTTCGCGCTCCTCGTCAGTAGCGCGCCGGTCGTCGATCGCGCGCAACGCGAGGTGCGCTTCACCGCGACGGTGCAACCCGACGCGATGGATCGTATGTTCGGCGTGAAGGGACATCACGCGATCGTGTGGAAAGGCGGCAAGTCGCAGCGATACGCGCTGTTCGTCGCCGACATCTCCGATCATGACGTTCGCGTCGCGCTCGATTCGCTGGGTGCAAAGCGCGGCGAGAACCTCACGCCCGCGACGTGGAATGAGCGCGACAATGCGAACAATCGCGAGCCCGACAAACGCGTCGAAGGAACGCCGATCGAGGTGTTCGTCGAATGGCCGGGCTCGAAGGGACGCATTCCGCTCGCGCAGCTGATCACCGAGAAAGACGCAAAGCCGAATCTCGACTTTCGCTACGGCGGCAACGAGCGCTGGCAGAAAGAGTTTCAGTCCGGCTGCATCGTCTGTTTGTATTCGTGTCCCGGCGGCGCCATCGGCAATCATGCGCACTCGATCCGCGATTACGCGCGTGACGGCGTCATCTATGCATCCGTTCCCAAACGCCTTCCTCCCGATGGGACGAAGGTGACGATCATCCTGCGAGTCGCCAAGGAGAAATCATGAAGAAGTTTGCGTTTGCTCTCTCACTCACCGTACTCGGCGCGTGTGCCTCGATGTCCAAAGGTCCGATGGCCTCCGCCACACTCGCACCCACCAGCGGCTCGTCCGCGCATGGCACCGTGCAACTCACGCAGATGGCCGACGGCAGTGTCGAAGTCGTCGTGAATCTCGCGAATGTGCCGCCGGGCGTGCACGGATTTCACATTCACGAAAAAGGCGACTGCGGCGATAACGGCAATGCGGCCGGCGGTCACTACAACCCCGCGAGCGTCGCGCACGGCTCGCCCTCCGCAGATCCGCATCACGCGGGCGACTGGGGCAATGTGACCGCGGACGGCGACGGCAATGTGAACACGCGTTTCACGACACGCTCGATCACCGTGACGGAAGGTCCGATGACCGCGGTCGGTCACGCGATCATCCTGCACGCGAATCCCGATGACCTCACCACGCAGCCGACCGGCAATGCAGGCGCGCGAATTGCCTGTGGTGTCGTGACGGCAAAGTGATGGCGAAACGACTGCTCCTCCTTTTCGCGTTCGTCGCATGTTCCCTTGCATGCTCAACGACGACGCAACCGACTTCGACGACGGCGCCGGGACACGGCGCCGTCTCGATCGTCATCGAACCGAATCCGATCGTCGCGCGTGCCGTCAGTGGTGACACGTACGACTTTCCGTTCGAAGTGATCGTGCGCGAGACCGGCGGACGCGCGGTCGAGATTCAGCGCGTCAGCGCGACGGTGCGCGGTCCCGGCGGATTCGCGTTAGGCAGCGAGTCGTGGGACGCGACGCGCATTCGCTCGATGGGCTACAGCACGAGCGTCGGCGCGAATGGCCAGTTGCGTTATCGCTTCTCGCCGAGGAAGTCGGTGCCGGATGAGAGATTGTTCGGCAGCGTCGCCGCGGAGTTACGCGTCGATGCGGTGGACGATACGGGTGCGGCGACAACGGCGCGAACGACTGTGACGATTACGCGTTAGCGTTCCTCACAGCAATCCGTGTTCGCGCATCCGCCGCCACAACGTCGCGCGACTGATTCCTAACGCACGCGCGGTTTCCTCACGTCGCCAGCGATGTGTTTCGAGCGCGGCACGCAGTCGTTGCGTTTCATCGCTCGTCACTTTCTCCACCATCACGCTTCCCGACACGCGCACGATTCCGCAGATCTCCGCGGGGAGATCTTCCGGCTGAATCACCGGCCCCTTCGTCACGGCCACCGCGTACTCGATCGCGTTCTCGAGCTCCTGCACGTTGCCGGGCCACGCGTAATCGAGGAAGTAGCGAATGACGTCGGGCGACAAGCGCAGATGTCGTCCCTGCCGTTCGGCGATGCGGCGCAGCAGCAATCGCGCGAGCGGCTCGACGTCTTCGCGTCGCGCGCGCAGCGGCGGAATCTCGATCGGCACGACGCGCAGTTTGTAGAAGAGATCTTCGCGGAACATCGGATTCTCGCGAAGCTCGACGTTCGTCGCGGCGATGATGCGCGCGTCGCTGCCGCGCGTTTGCGTTTCGCCGAGACGCTCGTAGTTGTGCTCTTCGATGAGACGGAGCAACTTGCCCTGCGTGCTGACCGGCAGCTCGCTCACTTCGTCGAGGAACAACGTTCCTTGTGCCGCAAGCTCGAAGCGGCCGATACGATCGCGCACCGCGCCGATGAATGCGCCGCGCACGTGTCCGAACAATTCGCTCTCGAGTAACTCCGGCGGCAGCGCCGCGCAATTCACCGCGACGAACGGACCGCGCCGACGCGGCGAATGCTCGTGAATCGCACGCGCGACGACTTCCTTGCCCGTACCGCGCTCGCCGGTCAGCAGCACCGGCGCCTCACTGGCCTGCAGATTCTCGACGAGCTGGAAGATGCGCGACATCGCCGCGCTGCGCGCGATGAGTCCCGACAACACGGTCGGCGCCGACGTCGCGGCGAAGTGATCTTCTTCCGCCGGAAGAATGACGATGATGAACTTCACGCGCGCATCGCACGCGCTGTCGGGAAGCAGCGGCGCGGCCGTGATCGACAGCGGACGAATGCCGTGATTCGTCTGCAACAACGCGCGCCATCCTTCGCGACGCTCGCCAGCGAGCAATGCTTCGCGCAACGGTGCGTCGGTTCCGAACAGTTCTTTACCGAGCAGCTCTGCAACAGGACGTCCTTCGAGCGAGCCGAGCGTTTCACCGCCGAACAGTTCGCGGATCGCCGAGTCCGCGTGAATCACGCGGAAGTTTTCGTCGAGACAGAGCAGGTAGCGTCCGAGCGAAGCGAACACATTGCTCACAGCGGCAACGACAACACGTGTCACTTCCGACTCGTAGAGGACACTCATGCCGACAGCCTGGGGGCTGCATCAAACGGAGTCAGTGACCGTTCCGGAAGGAATTCGTGATGACCGTCACATACCGGCGTTCGTTACTCCGTGGTCATCGCGCGAAGCGCGGCGACGTCGGGAACCGTGAAGCCGGTTTTCTCCGTGATCACGAGTCCTTCTTTTTGCCAGCGGCTCATGAGCCGAATCGCGGTTTCGAGCGTCGTACCGATGAGATCCGCGATCTCCTGTCGCGATAACGCGAGCGTGATGTGCACGCCGCCGTCTTTCGTGACTCCGACGCGATCGCCGAGCGTGAGAAACAAGCGCGCGGCGCGATACTCAGCGGAGCCGGTCATGTCCGCGAGCCGCTTGTTGACCATCATCAAACGCAGCGTGAGTCCGGCGAGAAGATGGCGCAGCATCTCGGGGCGCTTTTCGAGCAATGCGAAGAATTCGCGCTCCGGAATCGAGAGGATGCTCGACGGCTCGAGCGTGATCGCGCCCGCGGGAAATGGGCGTCGTTCGAATACCGCGACTGCGCCGACCGGTTCGCCGGGTCCGAGGATTTCGAGAATGACGTCGCGGCCACCGGCGGCTTTGACGATCTTCACGCGGCCGAGCACGAGGAAGTGAATGCGATCGGCCGCATCGCCTTCGTGAAAGATCGTCTCGCCTTTGTCGAATCCGCGAAGCCTGCACAGCGGTGCGACGGCTTCGCGATCTTCTTTGCGCAACGCGGAGAGGAGAGGAATCGAATCGAAAGGGATGGGGACTTCGATCGGCATGTCAGGGGCGAGTTTACTGGAGACCACGGCATGCGCCACCACCCAGGTCCCTCCGCAGCGCGGTGCGCTTCGGTCGGGATGACGAGATGAGATGCGACCTAGAAGCGTCTCGTCATCTCAAAATAGACGAGCGAGGCACCACTCTCCGCGAAGATCGCGTTCACGACGTCTCCGCCGCTCGCATGCGCGCCGTAGAGCGTGAACGATGTTTTCGGGTTGAGCGTGTAGTCGAGTCCGAGGTCGATGACTTTCGCGAGATCGTCATGGCCGTTCGACGGACGTCCTGCGAAGCCGAATGATTTCTTTTCGAACGCGCCGCCGCCTGAATACCAAAGATCGCGATCCTCGGTCAGCGACAACACGTGCGCTTCGCTGGTCACCGTCAGTTTTGCGTTCGGTTTGATCGAGAACTGCACGAATGCATCGGTGCTGTTCATCGCGTTGTAGAACGGGAAGCGCGCGTAGACGCGCGGCGTCGGCAGCACCTGGAAGAACGTGCCGTGCTCGCCATCGTTCGGATCGTCATCGCCGCTCGCGCGGAAGATGCCGGCGCGCAGCGTCGGCTTGCGATCGCCTTTGAAGTGATAGCCCGCTTCGAGCGCGATCGCATGCGCATCGTGATCGAGTGCGCCCCAGTCGCCCGTTTGATACGCGGCCCACGCGAGCACGTCGGTGTTTCCGAACATCGCGAGGTAATGCCCGCCGATCGTGACGATGTCGATGTCGTCGCGATCGAGATTGCGCGCCGCCGCGGCGCGATTGTCCGTTTTCACGAGACCGCGCGCATCGCGATACGCGATCACGAACACGCGTTCGTCCGCATTCGCACGCGAGTACGTCGCGGAGCCGTAGAGCGCGGTAACGTCTTCGAGATCGGGCAAGCCGTCGACGTTGAACGCACCAGCGGTTGGGCGAAACAGCACGCCGGTAATGTTGAGGTTCGGCGTGTTGTGCGCGTACTGCACGCCGTCGAGACTGCGCTGCGCGTGCGAGAAGCCGAAGTTGCCAATGAGTCGATATGCGACGCGAGAGTTTTTTAACGTCGCGAGCGTCGCGTTCTTCGGCGTGACCTCGGTGCCGTCGCTGAACTCGAAGCGGCCCACGCGAATCATGTTGCTGCCGGATTTGAATCGCACGAACGCGTTCTTCGGAAAGATCGACGCCGTGTCGACGTCGCCGTTCGCGGCGAAGTACGTGCCGCCGAAGCCGAGCTGTCCGCGCGGCGCGGGTGCGACCGCATCGTCCGGCAGATTCCAGAGCATCGGCGCGGCGAGCTCGAGCTGCCAGTCGAGATTTGGATTCACCTGCTGCGACGCACCGGCGCGCAGCAGGCCGGCGAAGAATGTGTAGTCGTCGTTGTAGCCCGGCGATTCGAAGAACGACCAGTTCTCCGCGCGCAGGCGAATGCTGCCGGAGACTTTCACGTCGTCCGCGAAGGCGGCGGTGGCGATCAACAGAGCAACGGTGAGCGAGAGTACGTTTCGCAACATGTGCATATGACACCGCAGCGGAGTGCGAATCGATATGACATCGATCATCCCGATTCGTGCAAGCGCGTGGAGAATGATGAGCGATGAGCACCGCGGCGCCATACATCTCCTCCGCTCCCATTCGCACACGCCGTCCGGCGCTGCGGCCGCTCGCACTGCCCACGGAGCACGGCGGGTGGGGCTTCCTGTTCGAGCCGGTTGTCCTCGCCCTCGCCGTGCGTCCGTCGTGGGACGGCGCACTGGTCGCGCTCGCATTCATCTTCGGATTTCTCACGCGCCAGCCGCTGCGTCTCGCATTGCAGGACGCGCTGCGCGGACGTTCGTATCCGCGAACTCGCTGGTGCTGGGCGTTCACGATCGTCTACGCATCGCTCGCGCTCACTGCGCTTGGCTTCGCGATCGCACATGCGAAGTTCGCGGTGCTGATTCCGCTGGGACTCGTCGCGCCGCTGGGGCTCGTGCAGATTCTTCACGACGCGCACAATCGCAGCCGTCTGCTGCTGCCCGAGCTCGCGGGCGCCACGGCGATGTGCTCGAGCGCCGCGGCGATCGCGATCGCGGGCAACATGCGATTGATCCCCGCGTTCGCGCTATCGGCAATCATTCTGGCGCGCACGATTCCGTCGATCGTTTACGTGCGCACGCTGCTGCAGCGCGCACACGGACGTAAGGCTTCGTCAGGACCTGCGCTCGCGCTGCATGCGATCGCGATCCTCGTCGTGGCGATGTTCGCGTCGAAGTTTGCGGTCGCGGCGATGTGCGTGCTGTTCGTGCGCGCGACGATCTTCCTCGCACGCGAGACTCCGCCAGCCGCGAAAAAAATCGGCTGGTCGGAGATCGCGTTCGGGACGCTGGTGGTGATTCTCAGTGGAGTGGCGAGCTCTTAGCCTGCCACTGCTTTATCCGGCGGGCTCAGAGCCCGCCGCTCCACTGGTCAGTCCACCCACTTCGCGATGAAGAGGTTCGTCTCGCGCCCTTCAGGATTCGCGCGATTCGATCCCCACACGAGCAGCGTTCCATCCGGACTGAAGATCGGGAACCCATCGAACGCCGGCGCGGTCGTGACGCGTTCCAGCTCGCCGCTGCCGTCTTTGTTCAGCAGGAAGATGTCGAACTCGCGGCCGCGTGGATCGAGCACGTTCGATGAATAGATGATGCGTTTGTTGTCCGGCGTGAAGAACGGAGCGAAGTTCGCGGCGCCGTTGTTCGTGATCTGCTTTGCGTTGGAGCCGTCCGCCTTCGCGACGTACAACTCCATCTTCGACGGGCGCACGAACCCTTCGCCGAGGAGCTTCTGGTAGTCCTCGAGTGCAGGCGCATCGAACCGCGACGCGCGCCACACGATCTCCGTGCAATCGCCGTTGTAGAACGCGCCGCCGTCGTAGCCCGGCGTGCTCGTGAGGCGCTTCACATCGCCGCCGTCTTCGTTCATCGAATAGAGATCGAGATCGCCATCGCGCACCGACGTGAAGATGATGCGGCCGCCCTTGTGGCACCACGTCGCCTCCGCGTCGTAGCCGGGTGTCGAGGTGATGCGTTTGCGATTCGTGCCGTCGGCGTTCGCGATGTAGATGTCGTACGACGGATACACGCCCCAGATGTAGCCGCGGCTGCGATCGGGCGGCGGCGGGCACGCGTCATCAACCGCATCGGTCGACGCGTAGAGAAGGCGATCGCCCGCGGGATACGCGAAGTAGCCGCACGTCGTGCGGCCCTTGCCGGTCGAAACGAGCTTCGTCTCGCCGGTCGCGAGATCCATCACGTACTGCTGATCGCAACCGCCGCGCTCCGATGTGGACTGATAGATCAGCTTCTTCCCATCCGGACTGAAGTACGCCTCCGCGTTTTCTCCGCCGAAGGTGAGCTGACGGACATCCTTCAAATGCTTCTCGCCGTCGAATGTTTTCTCGAACGGCTTGCCGGCTTTGACCTCGAACGCCGCGACAGCGCCATGACCGCCGCCGCCCGGCGCACTGTCCGCTTTGCGCGAACCGAGCGTTGCGCGCAACGTCACGCGCTTGCCATCGCGCAGCACGATGACATCGATCGTCTCGCCCGGCTTGTGATCCTGCAGCGCGTACGTCATGTCGTAGAGATTCTCGATGCGCGTGCCGGCCATCTCGACCAGCGTGTCGCCGCCTTTGATGCCCGCGAGATCGGCAGGACCGCCGCCGCGCACATCCGCGAGTTTCACGCCGCCGGACGCGGACTCCATCGCCGAGTAATCGGGGATCGTGCCGAGGTACGCGCCGTAGCCGCGCGAGTCACCTTCCATCGCCGGTGCCGAAGTCGCACGCGCGTACTTCGGATTCACATCGCCCTTCGCCAGCGTCGCGGCAACGCGTGACGTGAGCTCCGCGACTTTCGCGGCGCCCGCGAAGTTGATCGCGTCCGCATCGTCATCGGGCGTGTGATAGCGCTCGTGCGTGCCGGTGAAGAAATGCAGCACCGGAATCTGCTTCGCGTAAAAGCTCGTCTGATCCGACGGACCGTAGCCATCGCCGCTCGATGCGATCGTCAGCTTCATGTCCTTCGCGAGTTGATCGAGCATCGGCTTCCACTCGGGCGCCGATTCCGAGCCGAGCGCGACGACTTTGTCATCTTTCATCGCGCCGACCATGTCGAGGTTCACCATGGCCACGACGTTGTTCATCGGGATCGGCGAGTTTGCGACGAGGTACGACGAGCCGCCGAGTCCGAGCTCTTCGGCCGCGAACAACGCGATGAGAATCGTGCGTCGATCGTTGGCGTCTTTCAGCAGTTCCTGAATGCGGCTCGCGGCCATGATCACTGCGGACGTGCCGGAGGCGTTGTCATCGGCACCGTTGTGAATGGCGGTGTCGTTCGGGCGCATCGAGCCTTTGCCGCCATGGCCGAGGTGATCGTAGTGCGCGCCGACGACGACGTATTCATTTGCGAGCCTGCCTTTGCCCGGAATGATGCCCGCGACGTTGTCGGCATTCGCGAACGACGCGCGCACATCGACGTTGCCTTTGAGCGTGAGGTCGAGCACGCGCGAGCGCGGCTTCAAATCGGCGTCGACGTCTTTTTGAAACGCAGCCAGATCAATCCACTTCTGCGCGGTCGATGTCTTCACCTGAATGATCGGAATGCCCGCGGGGGATTCCGGACCATCATTCGTCAGCGCGGGAAGTTTGTCTTTGTCTTCGTCCTGCAGCGGGCCGGTGACGAAGATGACCGCGACCGCACCGCGCTCACGCGCCTGCATCGCTTTGTAGCGCATCGCCGACCAGCGCGAGGGCTTGCGTCCATCGAACACCGATTTGTCGTCGCGCTCCTGCGGCTCGTAGCGCAGCATCAGCGCGACTTTGCCTTTGAGATCGATGTTCTCGAGCTCGCGATAGTTCAGCGGCGCGGCTTCGATGCCGTAGCCGACGAACGCGATCTTTCCTTCGAATGCGCCGCTGCTCGAGAAGCCGAGCGGCGTCCACTCATCGGCGGACAATCCTTCGATCGCGTTCTTGTCGCCGATCGTGACGCCGGTTTTCACCGGGAACGTTTGCCGGTACGACTTACCGAACGCGGGCTGCAACTTCGCGGCGCGCAGTTGCTTCTCGATGTAGTCCGCGGCCTTCTTCAACCCTTCGGTGTTGAGGCCGCGTCCTTCCATGGCATCGGAGGAGAGCGTGCGAATGTGTTGTTCGATGGTCTGGGCGTTGAGCGAGAACGCCAGCGTCGCAATGGCGATCGCGGAGAAAAAACGTGAATTCATGCAGGCACCTGTCGGGACGATTTGGTGTGCTCAGACTATCCCGACGCGCGCGGGTGCGCTAGTCGATTCGAGAATCAGGTGCTGGCAATCGCGGCGGTGCCCGATTCGCGAATCGGCAGACGCGGCTCGTCACTCACCGATACATCGTTCGATGGCACGCGATGCTCGCGAATCCTGCGCACATCATCCGCGATCCGAATGCCGAGCCACGCGATCTCGATCGTTGCGCCGGCGAGCCATACGAACATCAGGAACGTGAAGAAGGACGCGAGCGCACGCCAGAACGCTGCTTTCCATTTGAGGCTCGCGGCTTCCTGCTTCTGTTTGAGGATTTCCTGCATCGACGCCAATGTCTCGGCAGTGGCGTCGCGCCGGATCTTTGCAGCGGCGAAGGTCGGCTGTTCGGAAGCACGCAGTTCATCGATCGAAAGGTTCGCGAGCTGAAACGCGGCGACGGCGTTCGTGAACCACGCGTCGTTCCAGCGCTTCAGCGCACCGCGATCCCAGTCGCTGAGCCAGTACCAGTTGTTGTCGACGATTCGATCGATCCGTTCTTTCGTGTAGTTGAGTTGTTCGAGCGAATCGGGATTGCGACTCGCGATCACGCTTCGAATCTCGCCGAGCCTGCCCGCGGCATACGCACCGCCGTACGTGGCAAGCTCGCTTTCGACCGCGGTGATTCGCTTCGTCGCGTCGCTCACCTGCTGCTGGCGTTCCTTCCGATAGCGCGTCACGACGCTGTCCTGTTTCTGCGCCCACGCCGCGTCGAGGTCGTTCAGGCCTTTCGCTGCCGCGGACGCGGTGTCCTGCTGCGACTCGACTTCTTTCGCATAGTGCTTCGCATCATCCCGAACCTCGGACGGCGGAACCCACGCGTTCCACGTCATCACCGTCCCGGCGGCAAGCGCACCGATCGCGACGACGATCACCAGCGCCTGCAATACGAGCAGCGCTCGATTGAGCAGGTATTGCTCGGACGCACGCGAGCGCCGCTCTTCGTCCGACGTCGATGCGAGTACCGCTTCGATCGATTTGCGCAGGAAGACAAAGGGGCTGGTCACGATTGCAAACAGCACCCGCGCCAGCCCGCGAACGAACGCCCCGAGTCTGCCGCCCGCGAACACGGCGGCAAAGACCACGAAGAACACCACGAACAGAATCGCGCTGCCGATCAGATACTGAAGAAAAGTCCCGAGCAGTTGCGTCATGTCTCATCTCCTCTACGCAAGAGGAGTGATGGAGCGCGCGAAAAGCCACGCGACGCTTTGTTCGCGGCGGGCGCAAAGGCCCGCCGCGATGCGCGGCTTACCAGCCGAGGCCGTAGGCGAACACAAGCGGCGCGACGATGCTCGCATCGCTCTCGATCACGTGCGATGGCGTGTCGACGCCGAGCTTGCCCCACGTGATCTTCTCGTTCGGCACCGCGCCGGAGTACGAGCCGAAGCTCGTGGTGGAGTCGCTGATCTGGCAGAAGTAGCCCCACAGCGGAACGTTGGTGCGCTGCAGGTCCTGGTGCAGCATCGGCACGACGCAGATCGGGAAATCGCCGGCGATGCCGCCGCCGATCTGGAAGAAGCCGATCGACGAGGTCTCGCTGGTCTTCGTGTAGTACTCGGCGAGCTCGATCATGTACTCGATGCCGGTGCGCACGGTGTGGACGTTCTTCACATCGCCGGAGATGCAGTGGCCGCTGTACATGTTGCCGAGGGTCGAGTCTTCCCAGCCCGGGACGAACATCGGCAGATTCTTTTCGGCGGCCGCGATCATCCACGAGTTCTTCGGATCGATCTGGTAGTACTGCTCGATCGAGCCGTCGCGAAGAATTTCGTACATGAACTCGTGCGGAAAGAGGCGCTTGCCCTGGCTGTCTTTTTCCATCCAGTGCTTGAGCACCGCCGTTTCGATGCGGCGCATCGCTTCGCCTTCGGGGATGCACGTGTCGGTGACGCGATTCATGTGCCGCTCGAGCAGCGCCTGCTCGTCGAGCGCGGAGAGGTAGCGGTAGTGCGGCACGCGCTCGTAGTGATCGTGTGCGACGAGGTTGAAGATGTCTTCTTCGAGATTCGCACCGGTGCAACTGATGGCGGCGACCTTGTCCTGCCGAATCATCTCCGCGAGCGAGAGACCAAGCTCCGCGGTGGACATCGCCCCCGCGAGCGTGACGAGCATCTTCCCGCCGTTCCCGAGGTGCTTGTTGTAGTCGATGGCCGCGGCCTTGAGCGCGGCAGCATTGAAGTGGCGGTAGTGGTGATCGATGAATTGAGTGATGGGACCGGACATATAAATCCTCCGTGAAAGAGGGCGCATCGTACAACGGGATCGGTTGTCGGTTGGTGGGTGTCGGTTGTTGGGGGAACGGGGTTGGGGGTGGTTCGCGGTTGGTGGTTCGTGTTCCGACCTTGACCGTTTTCAGGCACATCGCTCCGAATGATGTTCGCCGCTGCTCGTCGGTCCCCCAACAACCGACAACCAACAACCAACAACCTCCCCTGTAAACAATCTCCCTCCCCCCTTGCCACCCGCGCAACCCGATGCTAGATTTTCAGCACATGCTAAAAAAACAGCAAGACCCGCTCAGCCGCAGGGAACGCGAGATGATGAACATCATCTTTGCGAAGGGGCGCGCCACCGCCACCGAAGTCATGGAAGGGATGGCGGAGCCGCCGAGCTACTCGGCCGTGCGGGCCACGCTGCGGGTGCTCGAACAAAAAGGGCATCTCAAACATCAACATGACGGCGCGCGGTACGTATACATCCCCACGATGAATCGCGAGAAGGTCCGGCTGTCGGCGCTCGACAACCTCTTGTCGACCTTCTTCGACGGTTCGGCGGCGAACGTCGTCGCCACGCTCATCGAGCGCCAAAAAGGAAAGATGTCGGACGATGAGCTCGTCGAGCTCTCGCGTCTGATCGACCAGGCCCGCAGGGAGGGACGCTAACCATGGCTACGCTGTTCGAGCTCGCCGCGAAATTTCAGGCCGCGCATGTGCCGGAGAGTGCGCTGCTCATCGTGGTGAAAGCCACGCTGATCCTCGCCATCGCGCGATTGCTGTTGTTCGCGATGCCGCGCGCGTCCGCGGCGACGAAGCATCTCGTCGCGACCACGTCACTCCTCGCGATCGCCGCGTTGCCGTTCGTCTCCGCGTCGGTTCCGTCGTGGTATCTCGTGCGCAACGAAACGCCGCGTGCGCAGAACGCGCTGAAAGAACGCATCCTCGCCGAAGAAGAGCGAAGCCCGGCCGAGCGTCGCGCGGTCGGGAACGCGAGTGATCGTCCTGCCGTCACCGTCGGCTCCGCGATCTCGGTCGCGAAAGCGTTCGTGCCCGAAGAGCCGCTGACGGCGGTGGAACGTGCGATCAGCGTCACGCAGGCCACATGGAAAGGCTGGATCGTCGTCGCGATCGGCGTTGTCTCGCTGCTCCTGCTTTTCCAGATGTTGCTCGGGATGCTCGGCGTGTGGCACGTCGCCAGTCACGCGGAAGAATTGAAGCAGGACGAAGCGCTGCGCGAGCTCGATGCGGCGCGCGATCGTCTTGCGCTCGACAAAGAAGTGCGTCTCCTTCGTTCATCGCGCATCAGCGTGCCGGTGATCTGGGGCGTGCGCAAACCAGTGTTGTTGCTGCCCGCCGATGTCGTGACGTGGCCGATCGAGCGGTTGCGCGTCGTGCTGCTGCACGAGCTCGCGCATCTCAAGCGCTACGACGGTTTGTCACTGCTCGCGACGCGCATCTCAGTCTCGTTGTTCTGGTTCCATCCGCTCGCGTGGACGCTCGAGCGTGCGGGCCGCAGTGAATGCGAGCGCGCGTGCGATGATCTCGTGCTCGCGTCGAACGTGAAGCCTTCGGAGTACGCCGATCATCTGCTCGCGATCGCGCGCTCGATGCCGACGTTCGATCCGTTCCGCTCGGTGACGCTGGCGATGTCGCGCAAGTCGCAGCTCGAAGGACGACTGCTGTCGATTCTGCAGCCGCACGTCGCACGCCGCATGTTCACCGCGCGCGGGATCGCGTTCGCGTGTGCGCTTGCGATCGGCGTGCTGGTGCCGGTCGCGGCGATGCGTCTCACCGCCGAGCCGGCGAATGAGAAGAAGGTCGCGGAAGAACGCATGCGACAGGCGAAAGCCGAGCAGGCGCGCACGGCTCAGGTCGCGAAGAAGGATGCGGCCGAGGAAGATGTTGCGGATCACATCCAGTCGATTGAAGATTTCTTCGTCGCGAAGCTCGGCAAGTTCGACAAGCGCGCGGATCGTCTGGCGCGCACGCCGCGCAACGGCAAGGAGTGGTACGAGCGCGGTTACGACTATTACCGCAACGATCGTTACGAGGAAGCCGCTGCCGCATTCACGAAAGCCGCGGACCTCGGGTACGCCGAAGGGAAATCTCTGTACAACGCGGCGTGCTCGTACGCGTTGATGGATGACGCCAATCGCGCGATCCCGACGCTGAAGTCGGCGATCGATCGCGGCTGGGACAATCTCGACAAGATCGCCGAGGATTCGGACTTCGATCCGATTCGCAGCGATGCGCGCTTCATCGCGCTCGCGAAAGCGGAAGTCGGTCGCGAGGCGACTCGCCGCGTCGACGAGACCGTCGATCGTTATCAGGAACTGCAGCAGCGCGACAATCTGAAACACGACGGCGACGACTGGTTCGAAGTCGGTCTCGATCTGCTGCGTCTGCGCAAGCTCGACGAGAGCATCGCGGCGTTCGAGAAGGCGATTGCCGCGGACGAGAACGTGAGCGCGGCGACGTACAACGTCGCGTGCGCGTATTCGCTGAAGAGCGATGCGCGCAACGGCCTTGCGTGGCTCGACAAGGCGATCGAGGCCGGCTTCTCCGATCGCGACAAGATGGAGCACGATCCGGACGTCGCGTTCTTGCGCAAGCAGCCGGGCTTCGCGACGCTGGAGGAGAAGGCGGAGGATCTGAATCTTCGCGGTCCCGGACACGGCGCGTGGTTGAAGTTCGTGCTGTTCAACAATGACAGTTGGCAGGATGCAGCCGCGCATCACAAGTTGATGGTTGCGAAGTATCCGAGCTCGGGACGCGCGTGGTTCAACTACGGGTACGCGTCACTGCGCGCGGAAGATGAAGCGACGGCAGTGACCGCGTTCCAGCGCGCGATTCAGCTCAATCATCGCGTTGCGACGTCGAGCTACAACATCGCGTGCGCATATGCGCTGGATGGGAAGAACGACGAGTCCTTCGCATGGCTGCAGCGCGCAAAGCAAGCCGGCTTCGACCTCGGCGATTACATCAATGATGACGACGA
>JBQCJC010000331.1:0-12906 GCA_051953135.1 Thermoanaerobaculia bacterium
ATGGGACAATTGTTGCGCTTTTGTAACTATCCGCTTATTGTGTTTTTTGGGGTGGGGGGGGTTTGTTGCCCCGCGTAATTTCCAATGGGGCGGGCTCTCAGCCCCCCGCTCCACTGACTTTACGCAGCGCGTTGCGAACGCGTTCAAGTCCCGCCTCGATGTCCGCGAGCGACACCGCGCCCGCGCTGAGTCGGAACCATCCGTCTTCTTCTTTCAGCCCGAATGCCTGGAACGGCACCACGGCGAAGCCCGCTTCGTTGAGCAGGAACTGGCGAATCGCTTCATTCGTCTTCAGGCGATCGCACAGATCGAACTGCACCGAAAGATAGATCGCGCCCTGCGGTGCGATGGCGTTCACCGGCAACCCTTCGCGGCGCATGGCCATGAGTCCGTCGTACAACGCGCCGAGTCGCAGTCGCAGTTCGCGCGTCATGCTCTCGTGGAATTGCGCGATCTCATCTTTCTGGCGAAGGAACGATGCCACCGCGAGTTGCTCCGCCTTCGGAGCCCACGCGCCGATGTGGCCAATGAGATCGCGCATCCGCGCGGTAACCGCGGGCGGTGCGACAGTCCAACCCACACGCAAGCCGGTGGCGGCGAACGCTTTCGAAATGCCGTCGACGAAAATTGTGTACGCGGCGGATTCAGGAACGACCTGCGGCGGCGCCCAATGGTTGTTGTCGCCGAACGTGAGCATCCAGTAGACCTGATCCCACAACAGAAACAGCGGACGCTCGCCGGCTTCGGCGCGACGTTCGTTTTCTTCGACGACGAGCGTGGCGATCGCTTCGACTTCATTCTTCGCCATGACCGTGCCGGTCGGATTGAGCGGTGTGCAAACCGCGATGAGTCGCGCTTCACGCACGTGCGGACGGATCATGTCCGCGGTGGGCATGAAGTTCGTCGCGGCGCCAACCGCGAGCTCGACCGGCACGCCGCCGCTCATGTACGTGTAGTGGTTGTTGTTCCACGACGGCGTCGGATAGATGACTTTGTCGCCGCGATCGACGACGGCTTCGTACGCGGCGTAGATGATCGGCCGCGAGCCGCCGGCGATAAGCGTCGCTTCGATCGGATAGGTGAGGCCGAGCTCGTCGCGGTACAAATCGACGACTGCTTTGCGCAGCTCGAGTGTGCCGTCCGACGGCGGGTAGTTGGTCTGGCCGTTCGCGAGATTCTCGGCGATCAGTTGTTCGAGCAGGCGCGGGATGCGGAACTCGCTCGGCGAGAAATCACCGACCGTGAGATTCGCGACGGCGCGTCCGGATGCAATGAGCGTCCGCACCTCGCCGGCAATTTTCAAAACCTCGGAGCCGATGAGTCCCTGAGCGAGTGTGGATAACGAGCGGTCACTGACCGCGGTGAGAACGTCGCGCATGGCGCAGATTGTATGCGCGACGGATCTTCGCGAGATCTTTCAGCGCACGCAAAAAATCGGACTGTCGCACTTTTGAACCTTTGACGTCATGCCACGCCGTGATCGGCAGTTCGTAGATCGCGCGCGCCGCTGCATCGCGACCGCGTTGCATCACGAAGCGCGCGATGATTTCGACGTCGAAAATCCATCGCGAGATGAACGGCTTGTCGAACAACTCGCGCGTATCGCTCGCGACGCGAAACAGCTTCGCGCCGCATTGCGTGTCGTACACGGCGAGCCCGAGGGATTGCGAGATGAGCGTCGCGCCGACGCGGCCGAAATAGTGACGTGCGGGATTGCGGCTGATCGAACGGCCTAACAATCGAACGCGTGCGGCGAAGACCATCTCGATTTCCGGTCGCGATGCGAACACACCGAGAAACCCGCCGATCTCCGCGAGCGGCGTCGCGAGATCCGCGTCCCAGAAGCCGACGAGCTCGGGACTGCGATCGAGCGCCGCGAGGATTCCGCGTCGCACCGCTTCGGCCTTGCCGCCATTGCGTTCGAGATCGAGCACGCTGAAGCGTTGCGGATCTTCGTCGCGCAACGATTCGAGCACGCGCAACGTGCCGTCGCTGCTGCCGTCGTTGACGAAGAGAAACTCGACGACGGCGCCATTGAGCGCGAACGCGCGAAACACGTCGACCGGCAGACGCTGCTCTTCATTGAAGCAGGGGACGACGACGATCAGTCGCGGGCTCGGGTGCACGGCGCGCATTCTCCAGTCACGCCGCTCAATACGCAACCGCTACAATGTTCGTCGGTCTGACTGGTCAACGTGTTGACCAGTCAGTAAAATGAATGCAAGCAAAAACAATCGAAGCCTCTGTTCACGGACGTTTCCTGCATGTCGATCGCGGAGTCGATCGACTGGTCATCGGCTTTCACGGCTACGCGGAAACCGCCGAAATGCATCTCGCCGAACTGGAGAAATTGCCGGGCATCGAGCGCTGGTCGCTCATCGCCGTGCAGGCGCTGCATCCGTTCTACACACGCTCGGGACAAGTCGTGGCGAGTTGGATGACGAGTCTCGATCGCGAGCTCGCGATGGCCGACAACATCGAATACGCGAAGAAGGTGCTGGCGTCGGTGCCGAGTCCGCGCACGCTCGTGTTCGCCGGGTTCTCGCAAGGCGGAACGATGGCCGTGCGCGCTGCGGCTCACGTCGGTTCGGCAGCCGGTCTCATACTTCTCGGCGGCGACATCCCGCCGGATGTGAAGGCAAACTCATCGCTTCGTCTCCCGCGCACGCTCCTCGGACGAGGCGAACGCGACGACTGGTACACGCCGGAAAAGTTAAAGAATGACGTGAGCTATTTGGAGGCGACTTCGCGCGTCACTGTTTGCGAATTCAATGGCGGACACGAGTGGAGCGACGCCTATCGCGAAGCCGCGGGACGATTTCTGGCGGAGCTTGCGTGAAGCGTCTTCTTCTGCTGCTGTTCGTTTCCTCGGCCGCGTTCGCTGCTGGAACAACACAGCAGCCGATGATCGAGATCGTGTCGGCGAACGACACGAGTGTCACGTATCGCGAGTTGATCCCCGAACGCGTCGCACTCGATCCCGTCGCCGGCCTCTATCACCAGCGCGGCTGTCCGAACATCAAAGCGACGATGCAGTGGGCGGCGCCCGCGATGGCAACGCTGCGACGACTGAGTCCGCATTCGTGCGTGAATCCGGCGAAAGGCGCGGAGTACGAGACGAAGACGGAGAAGCGCGCGCCGCGCAATCCGAATCTCATTTCGGTCCTGTATCTCGGCAACAGCCTCGTCTTCTACAACGAAGTGCCGCGCATGACGACCGCGATCGGCGCACGCGAGCCGAAGCCGTTGTTCGTCGATTCCGTCACGCGCAGCGGCGTCACGCTGGAGCAACTGTGGAACACGACCGCGTCGCTGAAGAAGCTGTGGCTCGAGCATTGGGACTACGTCGTCGTGCAAGGCGGCGGTGGCGGTGTCGGCCCGACGAATCGAGCCGCTGAGTTCAACGCTTATCTCGATCGATTTGCGGAACAGATCGCGAAAAGCGGCGCGCAGGCGCTGTATTACATGCCGTGGCGCGAGAACATGAATCAGCAGTACATCGATGCGTCGATTGCGGCCGCGCAACGCACGCAGATGCGCATTGCGCCTGTCGCAATCGCATGGGACGCGCTCGTGAAAGCGCGCAAGTTCGAGCGCCTCGATTGGGATCGCGTGCATCAGGATGCGCGCGGCGCATACCTCATCGCCGTGACGATCTACTCGGCGATCTACAACAAACCCGCGCACGGCGCGCCGCATGATTTCGCCGGTTTCGCCGTGAAAGGCGAGGTGTACGACGACGCATTGCGTGCGCAGGAGATCACCGACGCTCAGGCGCGGTGGATTCAGGACGCGGCGTGGGTCGCGTTGCAGAAGACGAAGTAGCGAGGAACGCGCCGGGCGCGGCGAGTGTTCTCACTGCGTCCGATGTCCGATCGCTACGAACGCCTCAAGCAGCGACTGAAAGAGATCCCCGAACGGCCGGGCGTTTATCTGCACAAGAACGCCGAGGGACAGGTGATCTACGTCGGTAAGGCGCGGAATCTCAAGAATCGCGTTACGTCGTATCTCGTCGGCCGCGGCGCGCGCGATGCGAAGACGATGACGCTGATCAGCGAGATCGATGCGATCGATTTCGTCACGACGAACAACGAGCTCGAGGCGATTCTCCTCGAGAACAATCTGATCAAGGCGCATCAGCCGCGCTACAACATCCTTCTTCGCGACGATAAGAGCTATCCGTACCTCAAAGTGACGCTCTCCGAGGATTACCCGCGCGTGGTGTTCACGCGGCGCATGGATCGCAAAAAAGGCGATCTCTTCTTCGGCCCATTCTTCGCCGGCACCGCGCGGCGCATTCTCAAACTCGTCGCCGATCAATTCAAACTGCGCAGTTGCGATCTCGAGATCAAAGAAGGCAAGAGCGCACTCGTGCGCCCCTGTCTTTACTACGACATGCATCAATTCCTCGGGCCATGCGTCGTCGGACTGACGACCACCGAGGCGTACAAAGAGATGGTCGATGACGTCGTGCTCTTCCTCGGCGGCAAATCGCGCGAGTTGCAGGAGCGCCTCAGCGGCCGCATGTACCGTGCGGCGGAAGACGAAAACTACGAAGTCGCGACCTACTATCGCGATCTCATTCGTACCGTCGAGCGCATTCAGGCGGAGCAACAGGTTGCGTCTGCCGATTCAGACGAAGACGCCGATGTGTGGGGATTGCACGAAGACGGCAGTGACGTCGCCGTGCAGCTCTTCGTCGTTCGCGGCGGCGGCGTTGTCGATCGGCGAGAGCTTTTCTGGGAAAAAGTCGACGAATACGTGCCGGGCTACTTCCTCTCGGAAATCATGCAGCGGTATTACCAGGACAACCTCTTCATTCCGCCGGACATCCTCGTTCCGTTTGAGCCTGAAGAGCGCGAGTTGCTCAACGAATGGCTCTCGTCGCAGGCGCGACGCAAAGTGCAAGTGCGTGTGCCCCAGCGAGGCAAAGGTGTCGATCGCATCGAGCTCGCAACGCGCAACGCCGTGCTCTCGCATGAATCGCGATTTCGCAAATCACAGCAGGATCGATTGCAGATCGCCGCGCAGAAACTCGGACAAATTCTCAGCGACGCCACCGGCTACGACTATCGCGAGATCCAGAAGATCGAATCCTTCGACATCTCCAACATCCAGGGCACCGACTCCGTCGCCGGCATGGTCGTGCTCGATCGCGGGAAGTTCGACAAGAACCAGTACCGCGTGTTCAACATCAAGACCGTCATCGGCGCCGACGATTTTCGCTCGATGAACGAAGCCGTCGATCGCCGCTATCGCCGCTTACTCGAAGAAGGGAAGCCGCTGCCGGATCTGATTCTGATCGACGGCGGTCGCGGCCAGCTCAACGCCGCAATCGCCGCGCTGAACAAACTCGGCATCGAAGAGATCCTCATCGCGGGGCTCGCGAAGCGCGAAGAAGAAATCTACCTCCCGGATCGCGACGAAACCATTCGCCTCGATCGCCACGATCCCGCGCTGCAACTGCTGCAGATGGTGCGCGACGAGACGCATCGCTTCTCGGTCTCCTCGCATCGCAGACGCCGTCGCAAACGCACGTTGCACAGCGAGCTCGATGATCTTCCGGGCATCGGCGACAAGCGCAAACGCCTGTTGCTGGAGCGATTCGGCAGCGTCTCGGCGATCAAACAAGCGAGCGCACAGGATCTCGTGAACGTGTTAGGCCAGAAGGTCGGACGCACGCTCTGGGACGAGCTGCATTCATAAGCGCAACTGCACACGTTTCGGTGCGATAATCCGCGCGGTTCTACCACACGTGGAGCGAAAGGGCGGGGGAGTTTCATGCTCGAAGGCGAAATCAGCGAAATCAATCTGGTCGAACGACTGGTCGAGCTCTGGCGCGAACAGTTCACCGGAGCGATTCGCTTCGAGAACGACGGCATCATCAAGATCGTGTACTTCAAGGGCGGCGACGTGCTCTCGGCGAGCACGAACGATCGCTCGGACAGCATCGACGAAATTCTCATGCGCGCGGGCAAGGTCTCGCGCGAGCACGTGAAGCAGGCGCTCGCGAAGCGAAAGGAAAACGAGACTCTCGGCGACGCGCTGCTCAACCTCGGATTCATCACGCGCAAAGAGCTCACGTGGGCGCGGCGCGTTCAGGTCGTCGGCGTCATTCGCTCGATCGCCGCGTGGACCGCAGGCTCGTTCACGATCGTCGCCGACTATCTTCCGAAACGCGACGAAGGCACGCTCTTCCCGCTGCCGCAAATCCTCGTCGAGTTGATCGTCACGGATCAGGACCGATTGAAGGTCGAGCGCGCGCTCGAAGGCGGCAACGCGGTTTACACGAAAGCAGCGGATTTTGACGCTGTCTTTCGCCGTCTCGGTTTGAACGAAGACGCTGACGCGATCGTCGGCGAAGTCGACGGCGAGAAGAACGCATCGGAAGTCGCCGCGGCGTCGGGCAAAGACACGTTCAACGTCTACAAACTTCTGAACGCGCTCGCCACGCTCGGAATCCTCACTCAGGCGCAAAAACCTCAAGAAGATTCTCAGTTTTCGATGTCGGACTTTGGCGGTGCAGGCGTCGCCGATGCGGCCGATATCTGGAGCGAACCGCCGTCGCCCGCAATGCCGACGCTGGAGTTCGACATCAACTCCGACACGCCGCCGCCGGTGATGACGACCGAGCCCGATTTCTCGTTCGAATCGGACGAGCCCACGATTACGCCCACGACGTATCCGTCGTCCTCCTCGGCGTGGGATGAGCCCGAAGAAGATTTCGCACCGACGCCTGTGGCTGCAGCGCCGAGCGGAGGATCGATGCCCGCGTGGGATGCACCGCCGCGTCAAACGTTCGCGGTGCCGATTCCCGCATCGATCGAACCGCCAGTCGATGCCGATGAAGAAGCGTGGGGATTCGACGACGCGCAAATCGAAACCGCGAATCGCGCCAGTTCCGGCGTGCCGCCGATTCCTGCACCGGCGCCCAGCGTGGTCAACTCGTCGCCGCATCTTCGCCGTCACACGCCGCCGTCGAACAAACGCTTCGGCATTCTGATCGCGCTCTTCGTGATCGCGATTCTCGCCGCCGCCGGCTACTACGGCTTCGCCTGGTGGCAGGGACGCCAGGATGCAGAACAGAACGCCGCGGCCACGTCGACGCAACCGCCGACGACCACCACTCAGGCGCCAGCGCCGACTGCGACGATCGTCGAAGCACCGGCCGCCACGGACACGATGGCTACGCTTGGAACTGCCGCCACAACCGACACGCTTGCGACGAGTACGACGACCACCGCGATGCCGCCGCTCGCAACCGCAACCACGACGACCGTCGCTCCAGCACCGGTTGCAACTACCACCACGGCTCCGCCGCCAGCACCTGTGCAAGCGGCAACGCCGTCGAATCAGGCACTCCCGCCGGTCGTGCGCCGCGCGGATGCATCGCGCTCGCGCTACGACGAAATGGCGCGCAACTTCGCCGCGAATGCGAGCGGCAATTACACCGTCCAGATCCAGATCCTTTGCGAGACTTCGAACCTCGATAAAGCGATGCGCGATGGCGGCAGCAACCTCTGGTTCGTTCCGCAGCCGATCAAAGATCGCTCGTGCTACCGCGTGTTCTGGGGTCGCTACGCGACGCGTGAAGCCGCGCAGCAGGCACTCGCGTCGATCCCGGCGTCCCTTCGCGATCGTAGTTCCGCGGTCAAAGCCATTCCCAAACAGTAAGTCGCAAACCTCATGCGACGGCGGTGCAACGCCGCCGTCGCCACTCGCGCCATGCCTTACCTGATCGACGGCAGCAACCTTCTCGGCGCGATGCGAGTCGATCGCCACGGCGATGAGCCGAAGCGCAATCTCGTTCGTCTGCTCGCCAGCTTTGCGCGCGCGAAGAAAACGAAAGTCAGTTGCATCTTCGACGGCCCTGAACCTCCCAGCTTTGCAAAGCACCTCGGCAACGTGAACGTCGCATTCAGCGGCACACGCTCGGCTGATGATTTGATCGCGGAGCGTTGCGCGAACGGGCGAGGGTGGAGCGTCGTCACGTCCGATCGCGGACTCGCCGCGCGCGTGCAACGACGTCAGGTCGAGATCATTGCGCCGGCGCAATTCATGCGCGAAATGGAAAGCGCGTCGAGCAGCGAAGACGACGTTTCGGATGACTGGAATTCGTACTTTTCGGATCCGAAAAACCGACTGAAATTTTGATGTCGGCGCGCCGACATTGTTTGTAACTCACTAAAACAGCAGTGATTTAGAAGAAAGAATTTCATTTCGCCGACTGCTGTTAGAGTCGCGTGCGTGGAGCAGACCGGAGGATAGCGGTGCCGCGAGGCATCGAGGAAAGTCCGAACTACCACGGGCAGCAGGCTGGCTAAAGGCCAGGCGCGGTGACGCGACGGAAAGTGCAACAGAAAACAAACCGCCGATCCTGAGTCGCAAGACGAAGGAGGTAAGGGTGAAACGGTGCGGTAAGAGCGCACCGCGTCGCACGCGAGTGTCGACGGCACGGCAAACCCCCTGCGGAGCAAGACCAAATAGGGACGCAATGGACTCGCCCGTGTCCGCTCGAGTGTCCGGGTAGGTTGCTTGACCGGCGCAGTAATGCGTCCGGCAGATGAATGATTCTCACCCTCGCAAGAGGGCCACAGAATTCGGCTTACAGGTCTGCTCCACGCTTTTCTTTTTTCTTTGGCGCGGCGTGCGTTACGGCACACTCACTCCGCACGCCGTTTGCTAGCATCCGCGCGCAATGGGTCTCGTCAAACCGCGCGCACTCCCGCGCAACGCTCACATCGCCGTGCTCGCTGCATCCGGTCCTTCCGATCGCGATCGCATTCTCGAAGCCGCGCGCGAGATCGAGCGCCTCGGACATCGCGTCACGCTCGCGTCCAACATCGATCATCGCTTTCGCGGCTACCTCGCCGGAAGTGACGACGAACGCGCAGACGAATTCAATCGCGCCATGCGCTCGCCGGAGTTCGACGCATTCTTCTTCGCGCGCGGCGGCTACGGCGCGATGCGCATTCTCGATCGCATCGACTGGGATGCCATCGCCGCGAATCCTCGCCCCATCGTCGGCTTCAGCGACATCACTGCAATCCATCAGGCGATGGCCACACGCGCGAACGTCGCCGGCTTGCACGGTCCGATGTTGAATCTAGATTTCCACGCGCGGCTCTCGCAGGAGAACGAGCGCTGGTTCTGGTCGATGCTTCACGGCGAAGCGCCGCTCATCCGCTCATTTGCGCAGCGCGATGTGTTGCAGGCAGGCGAGGCCGAAGGCGTGCTCTTCGGCGGTTGTCTCGCGCTGACCGTCGCGTTAGTTGGGACTCCATACGATTTCTGGGTCGATGGCGGAATCTGGTTTTGGGAAGACGTCGACGAGCCCGTTTATCGCATCGACCGTATGTTGACCCACCTCAGGCTGTCTGGCAGAATGCGCCACATCCGAGGTGTGGTCATTGGGAGGCTGAAAGACTGCGGAAACGAGCCTGAATTGCTCGATCTTCTGCGTGAATTTTTCGGCTCCTACGCAATCCCTGTCGTGACGAACTTCCCATTCGGTCATCATGGCGACAACCTCATGATGCCCATCGGCACGACAGTCCGGCTCAGCACCAGCGATCGCACGTTGACCATCTCCGAATCAGCGGTTTCCCGATGAGAGTGCACCGATGAAGGCCGTCTTCAAGACCACCGGCGGATCCGGTAAAGATCCGGTCAGTAACTCGCAACTGGCGTTTTCCACCGGCGAGCGCATCTTCGCTCAGGGCGACCTCGGCACGGAGATGTTCATCATCCAGGAAGGCGAAGTGCACATCGTCAAGCACATCGCCGGCGAACAGCACGTTCTCTCCAAACTCGAAAAGGGTGACTTCTTCGGCGAGATGGCGTTGCTCGAAGCGATGCCGCGCACCGCTGATGCAGTCGCGGTCACCGAAGTCCGCGTCGTCGCGATCAACGGCTCGCGCTTCGATGAGATGCTGCGCAAGAACCCCGAAGTCGCGGTGCGCATCATTCGCAAATATTCGAAGCGACTCCGCGAAGCGAACGAACTTCTTGAACGACTCGTCGGACGTGAAGTCGACGTCGATCACGTCGCACTCGATGCCACTGTCGTTGCGCCATCGATCAAGACTACTCGCCATCGTCTCGTCGACGTCGCTACCGGCACCGCGTTCTTCTTCAGCACCGGCGACGAAACGACGATTGGCCGTGCCGATCCAGTGACCGGCATTCTTCCCGACGTCGATCTCACGCCGGTCGATACCAATCGTTCCGTCTCGCGCCGCCACGCGAAGATCATCAAGACCGGCGACGAGTACCACATGCTCGAAGAAGTCGGCACGGTGAACGGGACGTTTGTGAATGATCAACGGATCCCGACGGGAGTGCCGGTGACGATTCACAACGGCGATTTGGTGAAGATTGGTTTGATCTCAATGAAGGTCGTATTCGACTAGCCGCCACGGCCGGCACCGCTGACAGGCCAAGCCTTCTTCCGGTCAGCCGACTGAACAGGGCGTAGAGGTTCGCCGGATTTCCAAAAGCTCAGCGACAATCCTCACAGTGGCGATCACACCCGATACCGAGATCACCTACCTGAAAGGCGTCGGCCCCGGTCGCGCCGAGCTCCTCGAAGCCGCGGGCATCAAACTCGTCCGCGATGCGCTCTGGTTCTTTCCGTTCCGCTACGAGGATCGCCGCCATCCCGCGCGCATCGCAGAGCTTGGTCGCTTTCTCGACACGCCGGTTCTCCTCCGCGGCCGCGTCACGTCAGCAGTCGCGCGCGTCTCGCCACGCAAGCGCATGGCGTTGTTCGAAGCGATGCTCGACGACGGCAGCGGCACCGTAAAGCTGATCTGGTTCAACCAGCGATTCCTCGGCGATCAAATTAAAGTCGGCGATCGACTCGCGGTTTACGGCGCGCCGCGCTCGACCGGCGTGCGCGCGCTCGCAATCGAAAGTCCTGACTGGGAAAAATTCGAAGGCAGCGAAGATGAGGAAGGCGCGATCGTTCCGATTTACTCGAAGATCGGCAACATCCCGCCGAAAGCGTTACGCAAGATCGTCGACGTTGCGCTCGAGACACTTCCACAAATCGAAGAACCGCTGCCTGACGACATTCGCGCGCGACTCGGCGTCATCGATCTCCACACCGCGATTCGCGAACTGCATCAACCGAACGAGCTCACACCCGCGTTCCTCGCGAGCCGCTCCGACGCGCACCTCCGGATGATCCTGCAGGAGTTCTTCATGTTTCAGCTCGCGCTGCGCGTGCGTCGTGCGCGCGAAGAAACCCGGAAGAAATCGCGACGCATCGTCATCACCGAAGAGCTCCGCGAAGAAGTAAAACGCATCCTGCCGTTCAAACTGACGACTGCACAAAAACGTGTGCTCAAGGAAATCGCCGACGACCTCGTCGCCGAGGCGCCGATGTATCGGTTGTTGCAGGGGGACGTGGGCAGCGGCAAGACCATCGTCGCGCTCATCGCCGCGATTCTGATGATCCGCAACGGACACCAGGTCGCGCTGCTTGCGCCGACCGAAATTCTCGTCGAGCAGCACTATCAGCGAATTCGTCAACTACTTGACCATTCGATCGTCGTCGCAAAAGCAACAGGCTCGATGGCCGCGGGCGAGCGTCGCACGTTGATGTCGGGACTCGACACCGGATACATCCAACTCGTCATCGGTACGCACGCGATTCTCGAAGAGCGCATTCGCTTCAAGTCTCTCGGACTCGCGATCGTCGACGAACAACATCGCTTCGGCGTCGAGCAACGACAGAAGCTTTTTGCGAAAGGCGAGATGACCGACATTCTCGTCATGACCGCGACACCGATCCCGCGTTCGCTCGCACTCGCGATCTACGGCGACCTCGAGCTCTCGGTCATCGACGAACTCCCGCCCGGCCGTCAGCGGATCATCACGAAGGTGCGCGAGTCGCATGAAGTCGATCGCGTGTATGACTTCATCGACACGCAGATCGATGAAGGCGCGCAGGTCTACATCGTCTACCCGATCATCGAAGAATCGGAGAAGACGAATCTCAAACCGCTGTCGCAGGGATTTGATTCGATGCAGCAGCGCTTTCCGAATCGCCGCGTCGCGATGATGCACGGGCGCATGAAAGCGGATGAGAAGGAAGAGACGATGCAGCGCTTCAAGCGCGGCGAGATCGACATCCTGGTGGCGACGACTGTCATTGAGGTTGGCATTGACGTTCCCAATGCCTCGCTGATGCTCATCGTCGACGCCGATCGTTTCGGACTGTCGCAACTCCATCAGTTGCGCGGACGCGTCGGACGAGGCGAGCGCAAATCGTATTGCGTCCTTTTGCATGAGCCGCAAGTTGCACCAGACGCAAAAGATCGTCTTCGTGCATTCGAGCGTTCGAAGGATGGATTCGAAGTCGCCGAGGCGGATTTGCAGACGAGAGGACCGGGAGAATTTCGCGGCACGCGACAATCGGGTGCGATGCGATTTCGAATGGGACAAATCCTTCGCGACTACGACCTGATGGAGAAGGCGCGCGACCTCGCGATCGAAGTCACGAACGCCGATCTCACTCGTGCCGACGCGATCGCACACGCACTCCTCGGCGTTGCTGTGCCTGCCGCAACCGCGCGTGATTGATTCGCCGACGACGTTTGCTAAGCGCGCCGCGTATCATCCGTTCATGAACGCGCGGGCGTTACTTCTCCTGGTGCTCCTCTTCCTCTCGGTCGCTTCATTCGCACAGCAGGCCGACCTCGAGCTCATCGTCACGCCGATCGGTCCCGGACTCGCGCCGTGGCCTACGCGCTTCGAATTCACGGTCATCAATCACGGACCCGATCGCGCGACGAATGTCGTGCTCACATCGCCCGAAGACATCGACCCGCTGAGCGAATGGGCGAATCCCACGTGCTCGCGACGCACAGCCGACATGCCGTGGCGCTGCACTGCCGCAAC
>JBQCJC010000332.1:0-14836 GCA_051953135.1 Thermoanaerobaculia bacterium
GGGATCGGAAACGGCAACTCGAACAACAACATCCTCGGCTACTACAAGACCAACGCGAGCAGCTCTCCGACGCCCTACATCTTCGTTCCGGTCGGCTGCGACTTCGCGATGCCGGTGCCCGAGCTGTTGAAGTACATGAACGATTGGAACACCGGAACCGGCCCGGCGTCCTACGCGGGAACCGGCGCATGGGCAGTCGCGGCGACATTCGATCACTACATTCAACTCATCTCCTTCCACACCAGCGTGCTGAAGAAGCGCAATTTCGATCCGGTTCCGTACTGGCTTGGCCATTACGCGAGCAGACCGGCAAACAAAATCATCCACAACCGTGCGACGCGCATGTTGCTCGCGGCGGAGGCGATTGGCGTCGTTGCGGATATCGCGAGCGGTAAAGCGGTGGGCGGCAACGCACAGCGTCTGCAACGAGAGAAAGACGCTTGGGCGGCATTCGTTCCGAGCACGCATCACGACTACATCACCGGCACGTCCGGCGCGCAGTACACGGACGTCAACGCGAAAGAACAATTACCGCGGCTGACGCTCGCGCAAACGCAGGCGACTGACATGATCGGCGATGCGCTCGACAGCTTGTGCGCGGGGATCAACGCGGGCAATCCGCCGACCGCGTACACGACGCCGGTGATGATCTGCAATCCGCTGGGATTCGCGCGCACCGATGTCGTCGCGCTGGCGAATGGCGCGGGCATCGGCGTGCAGTCGGTGTACTCGTCGCGCGGAGGTCAGCTCGTCCAAGTCGCCGCGGATGGCTCGCTGTTGTTCAGCGCACCCGCACCGAGTCTCGGCTACACGACGATCTTTCTCGACACGGACAACGGTTCCTCGCAGCCGGCTGTCGCGACCATCACGGCCAACGCAAGCAGCTTCACCCTCAAGAACGATCGCATCTCCGTCGTCATCGATCGTTCGAAGTGGGCGATCTCCAGCCTGACCGCCGCGGGCAGCTCAACGAATTTCATTACGAGCGGTCAGTTCGGCAATGTTCTGACGTTCTACAACGATCCGAACGGCAACCTCTATCGATACGGAAACGAGACCAGCTCCACCGGCATGATGCCCGCGACGGTCACGATCAACGCGTACGACTCGCAGGCGCTCGAAGTCGGACCATTGCGCGTCATGGTGCAGGCGCAGCTCAGCGTCATCGTTCCGGGCGGCCAGCAATATTTCTACATCGTCACGTACTCGCTCACCGCGGGCGAGTCGTTCGTACGCATGGAAGTCACGGGCGCAACGCCGTCGAACATGTCGGTGTTCGTGCGCTTTCCGCTTTCCGGCGGCAGCGTGACGTCGCTCTCTCGCGGAACTCCGTATCACTGGACGGACCAGGCGATGGTTCTGTACTGGCAGCCGCCGGTGTTCTGGGCCACGCACAACTTCCTGATTCCGAAGAATCGCGACAAGGTTGCGCTCGCGGCGATCTATCACGACGGAATGCCGTCGTGGGGCTACGACGCACAAGGCGCGCTCCTCGGCAACATCCTTCGCAACAACTACGTCGACGGACAAACGCCATACGGCGCGGGCGCGTGGGACTACGGCACACACACGCAGCGCTACGCGTTACGCGTCCCGAACGGACTCGGCGATCCATCGACAGGCCAGCCGTTGCAGGAAGCGTTGCGCTTCACGACGCCATTGATCGCACGCGCAATCGCACCGCCGCCTTTGTCGACGAACGCATATCCATCGACGTATTCGCTGGCGTCCGTTGTTTCGCCGTCCTCCGCAATCATCACGGCCGCGAAGCCCGCGGATACAGCCGCCGCGGATTTGATTCTCCGCGTCTATCAGCCGTCGAATCAGGCGCAGGCCGTGAAGATCAACACGGCGGTGAACGCGTCCGGCGCGATCGTACAGACGGCGCTCGAAGGAGCATTCACGTTCCGCCCCGCGAACGCCGCGATCGCATCGCCATCGCAGAGTGGATTCACGGTGAACATGAACAACGCGCTCGCCACCGTGAGGTTGCCGAAGGTGTTGTGAGCACTGCTGCGCACCGGTGGAATCGCCACCGGTGCGCAGTCATGCATCAATGCCGTTGTTTGAACTTCTCGTAGAGCAGCGTGTGGCGCGAGTCCATCGAGATCTCTTCGCCCGCGATGTAGACGCGCTTCACGTTTGTGCGAATCTCGAGCGGATCGCCGTCCGTGAGAATGAGCGTCGCGCTCTTGCCGACTTCGAGTGATCCGAGTCGATCGGCCACGCCCCAGATGCGCGCGGGATTGATCGTCACTGCTTTCAACGCTTCTTCCTTCGGCAAACCAAAGGCCGCGCATGCGGCCGCGTGATACGGAAGATTGCGCGCGTTGTGCGCATCGCTGGTCTGGAACGCGAAGGCGATTCCGTTGTCGAAGAGCGTCTTCGCGTTCGTGAACAGCACGTCGTACGGATCGTCTTCGCGCTGCGGGAGCGCGAGAATCGGCCCGAGGATGACCGGGATGTTGCGCTTCTTCACTTCGTCGACGACACGCGCGACATCATTCGCACCGGAGAGAATCGCCTTCAGTTTGAACTCGTCCGCGAACTCCAGCGCGGCCTTGATGTCGCGCGCCTGATTCGCGTGCAGCACCACCGGCTCGTGACCTTCCACGACCGGCACCAACGCCTCGAGAATCGGATCGCGATCGAAGCGCTGCACGTTCTTGTCGCTGTTGCGCGCGGCGACTGCCTTCGCGTACGCCTGCGCATCGCGCATCGTGTCGCGCAACTGATCGATCGCCTTCGTGTAGCTCTTCTTCGCTTCCTTCTCGCCTTCCTCGTCCTGCGGCACACCTGCGAGCGGATAGCTGCGCAGACGCGGAAAGCGAATGTGCATCGCGACGTTGTCGCGCAGCACCATTTCGCGCGGCGTCCAGCCCGACAACTGAATGAGCGCGCTCTGTCCCGAGATGATGCCGCCTTCCGGAATCGTGATCGCGTTCGTCACGCCGTTGACGCGCGTGACCGGCACGACTTCCGAGTGTGGATTGATCGCCACCGCCGCGCGCGCGTTCGGATTGATGTCGCCCAACTCCGCGGTGTCGACCATGCCCGGAACCGATTCGATCTCGACGAGACCGATGCTCGTGCCCGAATCGATCATGCCGGGATAGACGAACAGTCCCGTTCCATCGACGACCGCTGCATCGCTCGGGATCGTGATGTTCGGACCGATCGCGGTGATGATGCCGTTCTCGAAAATGATGTTCGCGTTCGCGATCGTCGCGGACGTAACCGGAACGATGGTCGCGTTGCGAATCGCGATCTTCGGCTTGCGGCCGGGATTGTTCGGAATGGTCGACTGCGCAAAAACCGCGGTCGAAAGAAACAGCAGTGCAGCCGCGATTGCGCTACGCATCCTTCTTCTCCTTCTTCGCGGCATTCGCGTCGTCGTCTTCTTTCTTCAGTCGCTGCTCTTTCTCTTTGCGCAGTTCTTCGCGGCGCACGAGATCCTGCGCGCGATCGAAGTAGACGTTGCCTTCGATCATCGTCGTCTCGGCGCGGGAGTACGTCGACAGCGGATGACCGCTCCAGATCACGAGATCGGCGTCCTTGCCGACCTCAATCGAGCCGAGGCGATGATCGAGGCGCAGCTGCTTCGCGGGATTGAGCGTGCAAAGCTTCAGCGCTTCGTCTTCGGTGAGACCGCCGTACTTCATCGCTTTCGCGGCATCGAGATTGAGGTGGCGCGCGAGCTCATCGGAATCGGAGTTCACCGAGACCGTGACGTTGTTCCGCGCCATCAACGCGACGTTGTACGGAATCGCGTCATACGCCTCGGCTTTGTACCCCCACCAATCGATGAACGTGCCGGCCGCCGCGCCGTGACGCGCGATCTCCTTCGCGACTTTGTAGCCTTCGAGCACGTGCTGCAACTCGCGAATCTTGAACCCCTGTTCGTCCGCGAGATTGAGCAGCATCACGATCTCATCGGAGCGATACGAGTGCGCGTGCACGTCGATCTTGCCGTTGAGAATGTCCACCATCGTTTCCATGAGCAGGTCACGGCGCGGCGGAATCGCGGCTTCTTTGCGCTTGAGCTTCGCGTTGTATTCATCCCACGCGGCCATGTAATCGCGCGCGTCGTTGAAGGACTTGCGAATCACTTCCTCGACGCCCATGCGCGTCGCCGGGTACTGCCGCTCCTGTCCCGCGGGCGGACGGAAGTTCGATGATTTCGGATTCTCACCGAGCGCGAACTTGATCGTGCGCGGCGCATCGGGGATGAACCACTCACTGACCGGACGTCCCCACTTCCACTTCAGAATCTGACTCTGACCGCCGATCGCATTCGCGGAACCGTGCAGCACGAGCGCCATGGTCGTGCCGCCCGCGAGCTGTCGATAAACCGAGATGTCCGTCGGATCGATCACGTCGCCGATCCGCACCATGCCGGTGTTCGGCAGCGAGATCTCGTTGACGCTTCCTTCGACCGCGGTGTGGCTGTGCGTGTCGATGATGCCGGGCATCACGTACCTGCCGGTCGCATCGATCACGGTCGCATTCGCGGGCGCGGCGATGTCTTTGCCGACCGCGGCGATCTTGCCGTTGCGAATCAGCACCGAGCCGTTCTCGATCGTGCCGTTCGTGATCGTGAGCAGCGTCGCGTTTTTGATGAGCGTCACGCGCTCCTGCGCGCTCATCGTGATTGTGAGAGCGAGTGCAAAGAGAATCTTCTTCATTCGGATTTGCTCCCGCTGAATTCGAATGTGCCGAGGGTCGTCGTGACCGTGCCGGTCATCGACTTCTCGGCTAACGTGCCGTGGAACACCCAGTCGGTTGCCTCCGCTTCGTTTTGCGCATTCGCGGAGATCGTGAATTCGAAGGAGTTGCCGTCGACCGTGCCGCCGCGAATGTCGCCGCTGCCACGATCGCCGCTGAACGTGCCGGTGAGTTTGCCCTCGGCAGCTTTGAGCGTGACGGACATCGCGACATTGCCCTGCGGCGCGCGAATCGTCAGCGACCACGTGCCGTCGATCGGCGCCGCGGGTGTCGCCGCGGCTTTCTTGTCGTCCGCCGGGAGATGCATCTCACGACCGTCGATGAAGACGCGCGTGACTTTCGACGTCTTCTCGAACAACGGCTTGTCGCTCACGACGAGGTTCGCGATCTTGCCGCGCTCCAATGTTCCGAGTTGACGATCGATGCCGAAGATGCGCGCGGGCGTGATCGTCACGGCGCGCAACGCCTGCTCGGCCGTGAGTCCGTTCTCGATCGCTTTGCGTATGCCAGGGAAGTAATCGCCTGCCTTGCCCGGGCTGCTGACGAGCGCGAAGTCGATGCCTGCTTTCGCGAGCACGGACGGCGTCGTCGGCTGCAACTGGCGATCGCGAATTACGCGCAGCGGTTGATCTTCGCGATCCTGCTTGTCGGTCGGCGCCGTGTCCCATTTCACCGAGACGAGCACCGGCACGCCTTTCAATTCATCCGGCATCTGATACGCCTGACGCGCGCCGGCGATGATCGGCTTGAGGTTGAATTCTTTCGCAAGGATCTGCGCGCGGCGAATCATCGACGCGCTATCCGCAACGAAGACGACTGGCAGTTGCCGCGACAACGCGGACTGCAGCGCTTCGAGCGCGGGATCGTCCACGGGTCTGCGCAAGCCCGCGGGGCTGCGCTCGTACAACGCGCGCGCGGCCTGGTGCTGCTGCGCGTCCATCAGCTCCTGACGGATGTACGACATGACGCCCATCAGGCTGTCCGGATACGTCCATGTCGGACGCGTATTGAACGCGATCTGCATCGTCGCCGGGCTCTTGATGACGCGCGACTCGATGGGGCCATCGCCGAGATTGATGATCGCGGACTGGCCGTTGAAGATGCCGGACGTCGGCGCGGTGAGCACCGTCGTGACGCCGAGATTGCGGCCCGATGCAGCATCGTCATCCGAGATCTTCGCGTCGCGAATGGCGAGTGAGTCCGGCGTGGGCTCGCCTGATTTATCGCCGCGCTTCGGCGTCGTGAAGCCGAGGAACGTTTGCGCGTCGATGAGGCCGGGATAGACGTGAGCACCTTTCACGTCGATGACCGTGGCGTCGGCCGGAATCGAGACACTCGCGCCGACCGATTCGATCAGGCCGTTGCGAATGACGACGATGCCGTTCGGGATGTCGGCGCCGGAGACGGGATGCACGGTGCCGCCGGTAATCGCGTAAACGCCCGGGGCATCGGCCAAGAGGAGTGGTGCGGCGAGGAAGAGCAGAACAATGGCGACGTATCGCCTCAGCATCATGCGTGACCCTCCGATTTGGCGCGGGATGATAGCTGTGAATGGTTGCTGGTTGTCAGTTGATGGTTGCCGGGAGGCCACCGCCCGCCAACGTTTCACAACTTCGTTCCTGCCGCGGCGCTCACTTCCAAACATCCTGGTCAGCGGCAACTGCCGACCGTTCCCCAACAACCAACAACCAACAACCGACAACCGGCAACCGCCACCCATTACCGTTGCCGTTTCCCTGCGCTTTCGACTACCCTCATCGCTTCGGAGATCCGATGGTCCTCTTCAACTACGCCACGAAAGAGATCACGGCCAAAATTGTCTATTACGGGCCGGGGCTCTGCGGCAAAACGACGAACCTGCAGTTCGTCTATGACTCGCTGCCGTCGAACAACAAGAGCAAGATGCTCTCGCTCGCGACGAAGACGGACCGCACGCTCTTCTTCGACTTCCTGCCTCTCGACCTCGGCAAGATCCGCGGCATGCGCACGAAGCTGCAGCTCTACACCGTGCCCGGTCAGGTCTACTACAACTCCACGCGCCAGCTCGTGCTGAAGGGTGCGGACGGAATCGTGTTCGTGGCGGACTCGCAGGATTTTGCACTGGACGCAAATCTCGAATCGATCCAGAACCTCGAGGACAATCTCAAGCGCCAGGGCATTCGCATCAAAGAGATGCCGATGGTGCTGCAGTACAACAAGCGCGATCTTCCGAACGCATTGCCGACTTCAGAGATCGACGCGGAGATCAACAAGCTGCGCGTGCCGACATTTGAGTCGGTTGCAACGACCGGTCTCGGCGTCGAGGAAACACTCAAAGGCATCACGCAGCTCGTGCTCGCGCATCTCGTGAAGAAGTACGGTCTCGAAGGCTCGGAACCGCTGGAGAAGGAAATTCAGATTCTCAACGCGCCGTCGCAGTCATCGTCTGCTGCGAATGATTCGCTGTGGGACGACGATGACGATCCGTTCTCGACGCCCGCTCCGGCACCAGTCGCGGCATCGGCTCCCGCTGCTGCAACTGCCGCGGCTCCAGCGCGCACGGCGATTCCTCTGAGCGACGTTTCTGATGGTGAGTTCGAGCTCGATGATGCGTCGGATGACAGCATTCCGCTCGTGGCCACGGAGCTGGTGGCTCAGGCTCCCGCACCGGCGGTGCTGCAGAATCCGTTCGATGACGTGACGGAGTTCTTCGACACGCCGGCCGTTCCGAAGTCGAAGGCGAAAACGAGTCCGGGGATCGAGGTGCCAACGACATCGATCGAGATCCCAATCCCGGCCGGGATTCTCGATTCGCTTCCGGTTCTCGGGAGCGGCGCACCCGCCGCCTCGACGACGTTGCCGTCTTCCGGTCCGGAACGCCGCAGCACGGATGGTCTGGTGAAGGAAGTGAGTATCCCCCTGAATCTGACGATGGATGAGCTGCGGCAGCACAAACGGCTGCGGTTGAAGATCACGTTGGATGTAAATCTGATTTAGCGTTGTTAGGCCCACTCACGGAGGAGTGGTCGAGTGGTTTAAGGCAGCGGTCTTGAAAACCGCCGTACCTTTACGGGTACCGTGGGTTCGAATCCCACCTCCTCCGCCGCCGCGCACGGCGCGGTGCGCTGACAGGCAAAGCCTCGGGCACCGTAGCGATCACGGGTCGCTGGAGCCAACAACTCAGCGCAAGTCGGCAAGGTCGATCTCGTATTCGCTCTCGTACGCACGCGCGTCTTCGGATTCAACGCGAAGGCTCTTCACGCGCGGCAATTCGTTCCGATGTTCCATGAGTGCGGCGAATGCGTCGCGATTCTCGATGAACGGCGATAACAGAAAGTCGTTCTCGGCCATGCCGCGAATCAGGCGATCGCGTTTCTCCGATCCGTCGTCGAGTCGCACGCGAATGAAGAGTGGCGGCGTTTTGTAGAGCGTGCGCAACAACGTGCCGCGCGTTGTCAGGCGGATGTGCATGCGCGCGAATCGTGGCACATCGGATTGCGGTGGCAGCACGACGTCCTCGCCGACACGCGCATGCATCGTTGCGATAGGAACGAGCGATCGCGCGAGCGCATCGTTACGACGCGTGAGCACGAGATGCGATCCGAGTCGTCCCGTGACCGAATAGCTCGCGAGCAACCGCGGCCACATCGCGCCGTCCTGCAATGCCGGGAACTGACGATCGATCGGATTGATGTCGAACAACAACGTCCGCGGTTTCGTCTCACGCAGCCATCGCACGTTGCGCGCGCTGAGTCGCGGTGAGCAAACGCAATACGCGACGTACACCGGCCGCGGCTCGTACGTGAAACGGTCGTGGAACACTGCCGGTGTTGGTCCCGGAAAACTGTCGCCGCGCATCGGCGATGATGGTCCGGGCTCCGCGGCGAGAAACGCCGTGTGAAAGTGATTCACATCTTCACGGAACGATGGCCAGCACACCATCCGCACGACTGCCGTCGTTGAATCCATGACCGTATCGATTGCGTCAGAAACGAATCCGCGATCGACAAGCGCGTGCACGGTCAGTGTCGACAACAGGATCGGAACAATCGCCGCGACACGAATCCATCGTGCGTGCATACGCCAGCGCATGGCGAGATACACAAGCTGCACGATCAGCAATGCACCGCACGCGGGCGCGATGTGAAAGAAATCCGCGCGAACGTATGCGCTTTTGAAGACGATGAGCAACACGCCGATCCAGCCGCCCGCGAACAACACTCCGCGCAACGATCCGCGACGCAATTCGGTGATACACGCGAGCAGCGTGAATGCGATCGCGGCGATTACGAACGGCACAAACGTCGGCCGCTGATACAACGGCGAGACCATTCCTCCCGCCTCGCCATTGCACATCGACAGCTCGATCGCATCACGCAGATACGGGATGAAATCGGCGATGCGTTGTCGCGCGAGCAACCAGAACATCGCGATGCTTGCGATGTACACGATCGCGCTCCACGGCACGCGGCGACGTCGCAGTTCGTCGAGACTCAACACGATCACGACGATGACCATCATTGTCATGAACGGAAACTTCGTGAGACTCAGCAGTGCACCCGCGGCGATGAGCAGCAACAGCAGCGGCGAACGCGACTCATCATCACGCTCGAATCCTTCGAAGAGAACGAGCAGCGGGAAAAAGTAGAAGAACGTATCGGCCCAGCAGATGTGCACCACGAATGCGAGCACCGCGATCATCGCGACGGCGGTCATCGATCCCACGCTCTTCGCGATGCGCGCGCGCAACACGATCACACCGAGAATCGCGAACGCGAGACGCGCGATCACTTCGAGCACGAGTGTCGCCGGGTGAAAACTGCCGAGGAGAAAACCCCAGGGTCCGAAGGTGACGGCGATGTCGCTGCCGTGATGCAGACCGCGCACGAAGAACTCGTGCAGCGCCATCACGAACGAATGCTCGGTGATGACGTTGACATCCTGCCTCGTCGGGACGATCGCGCCGATCGCGAGCAGAAACGCGATCGGAAAAAGAGCGGCGCGCAGGCCCGCTTTCCACGTCATTGAGACGATGCTAGCGACTCAGATGCAAGAAAGGGAATTGCAGCGCACCCCAACAACCTTTACCATTCGCGTTCCTCAGCCGGAGAGATGGGTGAGTGGCTGAAACCAGCGGTTTGCTAAACCGCCGTAGGGCCTTAAAGCTCTACCGAGGGTTCGAATCCCTCTCTCTCCGCCAACGTCCCCGCCTTTCCCTGAGCATCCGCTCTCCGCGAAATCCCTGAGTTCGCTGGACTTCTCCCGCAGCCGCCTCGGCTGGCGCGCTTCGTGCTCGGCTGTTTCGGGCGTTTCAACGCGCACGGATTGGAGATTACAACCCCGAAGGGAGACACAAGATGGCAACCAGTAAGCGCGGTTTTGCATCGATGGATCCGTCCAAGCAGAAAGAGATTGCGAGCAAGGGCGGCCGTGCCGCTCATGCGAAGGGAACGGCTCACGAGTTCACATCAGACGAGGCGCGCGTCGCCGGCCGGAAAGGTGGCGAGGCAGTCAGCCGCGACCGTGCCCACATGGCCGCGATCGGCCGCGAAGGCGGCCACAGCCGCGGCGCTCGCGCTCGTGCAGCAGCGGGCAGTGGCGGTGGGAACGACATCGCCCAGGGCAGCGGCTCGCAGCCGTTCGTCCGTCAGGCGAATGAAGAGAGAGGCGGCTTTGAGTCCTCCGGCGGAAATCGCTCGCAGGGCAGCTCGTCGTCGAGCAGCTCGTCCCGCGAAGAGCGCGGCGACAACTCCTCAGACGGTGGCCCTCTATCGAACCGTGACCGGATCTGACGCCTTCCCTCTCCCCGGAACTACGGGGAGAGGGTAATTCAGACTTCCTCCTCGAAGTAGTCGGCGAGCTTGCTGCCCAGCCAGCCCGTCGCTACGCAGAGGTGGACTCCGAACGCGGACAACACGACCGCGAGGCCCGCGGGATGCGCCGGTGCGTCACGGCGAATCACCCAACTTGCGGCGAAGAGGAGCGCGACAATCGCGTTTCCTCCACCGTGCCACGCACCCACGCGGCGCGCGCGCGTGTGCTTCGGAATCGACAGCCAGTCGATCGTGCCGAACACCGCGGCAATTGCACCGCCGATCACTCCCGCCACGATCATCCACCACGATGCGATCCCAAGCTTCGGACTCTCGTGCACGAGGTACGCGACGTCGAAGAAGAACGACGTTCCGAGCAGCCCGAGGGGAAAAACGATCAGAACCTGATGAAGTGGATGACCGAGGAGACGCGCACGGGACGACACGGAAGGCAGTCTCGCACGAAGGCGACATGCGGTTCCAGCAGACGCCCGTGACTGTACAAACAGACACCTATCCTTTACTCTCCCCGGCCATCCATGAACATGCGAGGTGGTCCTCGGCGTGCGCGCCCCGCGGCAGCGCTGTCCGCGCATGCGTTTGCGTGGGGACGCGCGACGATCGCGACGTTGCGCCACTCGACACTGCCATGGTTCGAAGAGCTCACCGCCACTCCGCTGCGCGACGTGAAGAACTTCGGCGCACGCGATCGTCTCTCGATCGTTGCGCAGTTCGCCGCGCATCAGGCCTTGCTGCAATTCGCAGGCATCGCTGATGGTGCATTCGACATCGGCGAATGGTCCGTCGTGCAGAAGCGCGCGACCGATGTGCGATTGATTCGCATCGCCGCGCGCACACCCGATCCAACGACCGCGCCGCCTGTGCTCACGATCGTGCAGGAGCTCGCGGAACAACTCGACGTCGAGCTCGATGTGTTGAAGCAATCGTGGGCGCGCGCCGATGCAATTTACGCCGATGCGTTCGCGCGTTTGTCGCGCGATGCTGCCGCCGATTTGCGTTGGGCTCGTGCGAGCGCATGCGGTGCGATGCTCGCGCCGAACGCGGGTGGCTTGCTTGCGATCGCAAATGAGCACGCGCGATTCGCGTACGACGATGAGCTTTGCATCGACGCCGTGCTGCGATTCGCGGAGCTCGACGAATCGTTCACGCCGATCGTGTTGCGCGGTGCGTCACCGCTCGAGCGCTACTCGGCACTCGGTGCATACGACGCGTCGCTCGCGCCGAATGCGGTCGCGGAGCGCATCATCGCGAAGACATCGTCGTCGCGACACGTGTTCCTCGGGACGAACGACGCGGCGTGCGAGGCAGGCTCGCGCGCCGTGAGCGCGATCCTCGCTCATCACGCAACGTTGCTTACGCCGAACGATCGAGAGTCGCTGCCGCACACGCGCTGGTTCCTTGTCGCGCCGCGATTGCACGTGCGCGACGCGATGCGCGGTCCGTTCGATGAGTTCGTGCAATCGAACGCATTCGCGGCGTATCTCGCCGATGGCGATGTTCCTCCGGCGCGATCGTCGCTGCCGAGTTTCGCGGAGCCAACGCGTTCGTATCTCGCCGCACTCGCACTGCTTGGATTACGCATTCCTCGCGCAACCGCGCAGCACTTCCTCGAGCAATTTCTTTTCAATGGTGAGCTGAGTGAGCTCGCGTTTGATCGCATTTGCTCCGTCGACGAGAAGCATTTCGTTTTCGCAAGCGAAGCGATTCGCGATGAGATCGCGCGACTCGTTCCGATCGCATCACGACCATCGATTGCGCGAGTCGCCGCGGCGCACAGCGAAGGTGTGACCGCGGCGTTGTTATGGCTCGATGCAAACGATATCGCGAATGCGATCGCCGCACTCGACGCAACAACGTTCCTCGATGCGCGTGCGATCGTCGACGCGTTTCACCACATTCCGAACGACATCCTCACGACTGCGCTCGCGAGCAAGTACGCGCACGCGCTGATCGATTGCGGTCGTTATCGTGATGCGCGCGATGTCGCGCCGAACGACGAGCTCGTGCTCTCGCGCGCGGAGCGCCGCATGGGCGATTACACGACCGCGCTCACGCGACTCGAGCGCATGAACGAAGCGAGCGTGCTTCGCGCGGAAGTGCTGCGATTGCTCGATCGCGAAGACGAGGCGAAGCTGCTGCTCACGTCCTGCGAGGATTCGAACGAAGCGCGATACGAACGCGCGCTGCATGGCGAAGATCTCGTCATCGATGATGCGTATCTCGCCGCGCGCGTTCGCACGTATCGCGCGTTGGAGCGCAGCGATTTCGAGTCCGCGCGCAAAGCGGCCGATGAGGCGCACGCCGCGGCACGCACGATCACGGAGTTGATCGACGCATCGCTCGATCGAGTGTTCTCCGCTTTCTCTTCGGGCGCATGGGACGAGGCGCGCGCGATCGCGGTCGAAGCGTTGCGCGAAGTGGAAGAGACGCAGGGCGATCGCGCCGCGGGCGGCATTCTCTTCACGCTCGCGTATCTCGCGGCCGATGACGCGCAGTGGGAGCACGCATCGCAACGCATCGCACGATTACGCCGTTTCTACGAAGCGAACGACGATGCGATTCGCAGCGAAGAACTGCAGCTTCTCACCGCTCATCTCGATTTCTCGCGCGGCCGATTTGCCGATGCGCGTCGCACCGCACACGCGGTGTGGGAGCGGCCGCGACATCACGCGCAGATTCGCGAAGCCGCGGCGCTGATCCTCGACGAGATCGACTGGCTCGAGAACAAGACGACGCACCTGCGATCGAAAGGCAAATCGGGCAACGCGGAGCTGACGCGCAGGCACGATGCACTGCGCAACGGCACGAACGAACGAATCTCAACTACGCCACAGGAGCTCGCACGGTTTCGCGCTGCAATCAAAACGAATGACGAGGCAACTGCTCGCGCGATCGCGACATCGTTGCGTCTGCATTTCGATCCATCACCCGCGCCGACAGAAGTCGAGCTGCGCATCCTTCGCTCCGCCGCGATTCACGAGTTCCCGTTCGCGCCACACGATTTCGACACGCCCTGGTGTTTCGCCACGCGCAATCGCCTCGGGCAGTGGAACGCGCACGGCTCGCACACGCCGTACTCGTACGACGAAGACGGCGAAGACTGGATCTACTGCAGCTAGCGCGAACGTCTCTACATTCACGGCGCATCGCGCTAGAGCATCGATGGACGCGATGCCGTCGCGGCAACGTTCCGCATGCGCGCTGAAAACCATCGACTGAAACGCATCCTCGAACAAGAGGAGCACGCGAGCACGCAAACGAAGACTGCAATCGACGGCATCATCGGCCGCTCTGCGCAGATTCGCGAGCTCGAATCGCTCGTTGCACGCGTTGCAAAACGCGACGTGCCCGTGTGCGTCCTCGGCGAATCCGGCACGGGCAAAGAGCTTGTCGCGCGTGCCATTCATCGTCAATCGTCACGACGACAAAAGACGTTCACCGCGGTGAACTGCGCGGCGTTGCCCGAGACCCTCATCGAAAGCGAACTATTCGGCCACGTGCGCGGCGCATTCACCGGCGCCGATCGCGATCGCGCGGGACTGATCGAGACGACCGACGGCGGCACGCTCTTCCTCGATGAAATCGGCGAACTGCCGTTGCCGGCGCAAGCGAAGCTGCTGCGATTTCTGCAGGAAGGCGAATTCCGTCGAGTCGGCGACACGATGAATCGCACGGCCGATGTGCGCATCGTCAGCGCGACGAATCGCAAGCTCGCGACATCAGTCGAAGAAGGACGATTTCGCGATGATCTCTACTATCGAATTCGCGGCGTCGAAATCGCGCTCCCGCCATTGAAAGAACGCGGTGGCGACATCCTTCTCCTCGCCGAACACTTCCTCGCCAGCGAGCGCGAAAAGCATCGCGGTGGCGCTGCATCGTTTTCGTCCGACGTCGAAGCGATCTTCACGTCGTACGCGTGGCCCGGCAACGTGCGCGAGTTGCAGAACACGATTCGCGGCGCGCATGCGATGGCCGGCGATGCGAAGTCGATCGACGTCGAGCATCTGCCGGAGCGACTGCGTGGCGTCACGCCGTCGCGCACGACCGCGGGCTCGTATCACGACGCGGTGATGCGCTTCAAACGCGATCTCATCGAGCGCTCGCTGAACGAATCACGCGGCAATCAAAATCGCGCGGCAGCGGTGCTGAAGATGTCGCGACAAGCGCTCGCGTATCAGATTCGCGAGCTGGGGATTCTGGTGAAGAACTAGTGGAGGGGGGGGGGGGGGGGGGCCCCCCCCCCCCCCCCCGACCCCCGCGGCGGGCCCCCCCCGCCCCCCCACCCAAACCCACCCCCT
>JBQCJC010000333.1:0-6266 GCA_051953135.1 Thermoanaerobaculia bacterium
CCACGGCGCGAAACATCCTCTCCGGCAACGGCGGCAACGGCTTCGCCGCGGCCGGTTTCCTCCAGGCCGACACCATGACCGTCACCAACAACTACGTCGGTGTCGCCACCGACGGCATCACCGCGCACGGCAACAACGGCAACGGACTCAGTATCGTCGCCCGCGTCTACACCGTCGCGCAAAACATCGTCGCCGCAAATACGAACGACGGCATCACCATCGCGACCGGCACTGGTCCGTCGGTCATTCGCAACAACCGCATCGGCGTCGCGCTCGACGGTTCAGCACTCGGCAACGGTCGCCACGGAATCAACGTCACCTCCGGCAACGGTCTCGTGATCGGCGGACCACTCACCGATCAGAACCTCATCGCGAACAACACCGGTGCCGGTATTCGCGTCAGCGGATCGGCGCAGACGGAGATCGCGGAGAACTCGATCACCGCAAACGGCGGACTCGGAATCGATCTCGGCACACTCAACGCGGTCGATGCGAACGACGCACTCGATGCCGACACGCAGAACGGCAACAACATGCAGAACCGGCCGCAGCTCGCGTCCGCGGCATCCGGTGGCGGCCTCACCGCGGTGAATGTTTCGCTCGGCTCCGCCGCATCATCAACCTACACGCTTCGCTTCTACACGAGTCCTGTCGCCGATCCATCGGGCTTCGGCGAAGGTCAAACCTACATCGGCGCGATGCAGGTGACGACGAACGCATCGGGCACCGCGAGCGCAACGTTCAACACACCGAGCGCGCCGTCCGGCTCGTACGTCACGTGCACCGCAACGGCAGCGAACGGCGACACGAGCGAGTTCTCGAATGCGGTGCTCGTCTCATCGCCCGGACAATTGCAGTTCAGCACCGCGAGCTACGCGACGCCCGAATCGAGCAACATCACGCTGACGATTCAGCGCGTGGGCGGCACCACCGGTGCGGTGAGCGCAAGCTGGACGACCAGCGCCGGCACCGCAACCTCGCCCGCGGATTTCGCGGCATCGTCCGGCACCGTGAATTTTGCCGACGGACAAACGTCGCAAACGTTCTCGATTCCGATTGCGCCGGACCCGCTCGATGAAGCGAACGAATCCTTCACCGTCACGCTCTCCAATCCGACCGGCGGCGCGTCCCTCGGAACACCATCCACCGCAACGGTCACGATCAACGACGACGATCCATCGCCCGCACTCACCATCGCGGGCGATGCGCGCAACGAAGGCAATACCGGCACCTCGCCGCTGACGTTCGTCGTGACGCTTTCTCCCGCGAGCGGACAAGTCGTGAACGTCGATTACGTGACGAACGCGGGCACTGCAACCGCGGGCTCCGATTTCACCGCGATCGCCGGAACACTCACGTTCGCGCCCGGTGAGATCACGAAATCGATCGCGGTTCCGATCATCGGTGACACCGCGATCGAAACGAACGAGTCGTTCACGATGACGCTCTCGAATCCGTCGAATGCCTCGATCACAACCGCCACCGCAACCGGCACGATCAACAACGACGACGGCGCGCCATCGATCACGATCGGCGACGTCGCGATCATCGAAGGAAACTCCGGCACGTCGATCGCGACATTCCCGCTCACGCTTTCCGGACCGACGACGTCAACGGTCACCGTGAACTGGTCGACGGCGGATGGATCCGCAACCGCGAGCACGGATTACCAATCCAACAGCGGCATCGCGACGTTCGCACCTGGTTCAACGACAGCAACGATCGCAATTACGATCAACGGCGACGCAGTGCCGGAGAGCAACGAAACGTTCTTCGTCGATCTCGCCGGCCCCTCGAACGCAACCCTCGGCGACTCGCAAGGCGGCGGCACGATCGCGGACGATGACGGCACGCCATCGCTCAGCATCAACGATCCCGCGATCGTCGAAGGAATGCCCGCCGTCTTCACCGTCACGCTCGCTCCCGCGTCGTCGCTGCCGGTGACCGTTGCCTGGAGCTCCACCGATCCGACGAACGCGTCCGGCACATTGACGTTCGCAGCCGGCGAGACGACGAAGCCGATCTCGATCGCAACCGCGAGCGACACGATCGCGGAGCCGAGCGAGACATTCACCGTGACGCTTGCATCGCCGAGCGGCGCGACGATTGGCGACGCGACCGGCATCGCGACGATCATCGATGACGACGGCGCGCCGCGCGTCACGATCGGCAACGCATCGTCGAGTGAAGGCAACGCGCTGACATTCACGGTCGATCTCTCGCACGCGAGCGCGAGCACGATCAACGTGACGTGGCAAACGGTCGACGGCACCGCAACCGATGGCGTCGACTACACCGGCCTCTCCGGCACGCTCACGTTTCTCGCGGGCGAGCTGACGAAGACGATCACGATTGCGACGACGAGCGACGCGCTCGTCGAGCCGGACGAAACGTTCTTCGTGCACCTCAGCAGCGCGACGAACGCGACGATCACGGATGACGATGGCGCAGGCACGATCCTCAACGATGACGGCTTCGTCTCGGCTTCGATCGATGACGTGACCGCCGCGGAGAGTGCGACGTTCACATTCGACGTGACGCTCAGCGCGGCATCGTCGCAACCGGTGACCGTGCAGTACGCGACCGCGAACGATACGGCGATCGCGGGCAGCGACTACACCGCCGCCGCGGGCAATCTCACGTTCGCTGCAGGCGAGACTTCGAAACCGATCACGATTGCAGTTGCGAATGATGCACTGTTCGAAACGAGCGAGACGTTCTTCATCAACCTGCTCGCCGCGTCGAACGCGACGATCGCCGACGGTCAGGCTACCGGCACGATCCTCGACGACGACACCGCGCCCGTCGTTCCCGCCATCTCGATCGCACCCGCGTCTGTCGTCGAAGGCAATGCGGGCAGCGCTTCGCTCAGCTTCGATGTGACGTTGAGCGCCGCGACGACGAACGGCGTCACGGTGTCGTACGCGACCACCGACGGCACCGCAAGCAACGGCGCGGATTACGTGAGCACGACCGGAACGCTCACGTTTGCACCCGGCACCACATCGCGCACGATCGTCGTGCCGATCGTCGGCGACACACTCGTCGAAGGCAACGAGACGCTGACGGTCACGCTCGCGTCGCCATCCAACGGTACGCTCGGCACATCGAGCGCAACCGGCACGATCGTCGATGACGACATCGCGCCGGTGATTCCCACGATCTCGATCGGCGCGGCAACACTGACCGAAGGCGACAACGGCAACGCGCCGATGACGTTCGCCGTCACGTTGTCTGCGCCGACGACGAACACCGTCACCGTCACCTACACAACAGCCGATGACACCGCAATCGCGGGCAATGATTACGCGGCGACAACCGGCACGCTCGTCTTCGCACCCGGGATGACATCGCTCCCGATCGCGATCGCCGTCAACGGCGACACACTCGTCGAAGGCAACGAGACCTTCACCGTCACGCTCACGAATCCATCGAACGCCACGCTCGCAATCGCAAGCGCATCCGGCACGATCCTCGACAACGACATCGCACCCGTCGTTCCCGCCGTCTCGATCGCATCCGCATCAACAACCGAAGGCGACAACGGCAGCACGCCGATGACGTTCGTCGTCACGCTTTCGGCCGCAACGACGAACACCGTCACGATCAACTACACGACGGCTGATGACACGGCGAGCGCCGGTGTTGATTACGCGACGACCAGCGGCACTCTCGTCTTCGCACCCGGCACGCTCTCGCAGTCGATCCTCGTCCCGGTCCTCGGCGACACACTCGTCGAAGGCAACGAGACCTTCACCGTCACGCTCACGAATCCATCGAACGCCACACTCGCCATCGCAAGTGCATCCGGCACGATCCTCGACAACGACACCGCACCCCTCGTTCCCGCGATCTCGATCGCATCTGCATCAACAACCGAGGGCAACAGCGGCAGCACTCCGATGACGTTCGTCATCACGCTTTCCGCCGCCACGACGAACGCGGTCACGGCCAACTACTTGACCACAGGCAACACTGCAACCGCCGGCACGGATTACGCGACCACCAGCGGCACACTGACGTTCGCGCCTGGCACCACGAGTCTCGCGATCACGGTTCCGATCATCGGCGACACGCTCGTCGAAAGCACCGAAACATTCGGCGTGACGTTGTCCGCTCCGAACAACGCCACGCTCGGCACCGCAAGCGCGACCGGCACGATTCTCGACGACGACTCGCTGCCGTTCGTTCCCGCAATTTCGATCGGCGACATTTCGCAACTCGAAGGGAACTCCGGCGCGACGCTCTTCAACTTCCCGGTCACGCTCAACGGCGCCGCGACCGCAACGGTCAGCGCGCACTGGACCACCGCGTCGGGAACCGCGGCATCGAGCTCAGACTTCATCGCGACCAGCGGCACACTCGTCTTCGCACCCGGGATGACGTCGCAGACGATCGCGATCGCGATCAACGGCGACACGCTCGTGGAGCGTGACGAGTCATTCACGATCACGCTCTCCGCTCCCGCAAACGCAACGCTCGCGAACGCCATCGCCACCGGCACGATTCGCAACGACGATCGCAACTCCGCGCCAACGCCTTCGCTCACCGCAAGCTCCGTCTCGGTGCAGGAAGGTCACGACGCAATCGTCACACTCACGCTGTCTTCGTCCGCGCCCGGCGCGTCGATCCGCTGGATGACGCACACCGGAACGGCGTCGAGCAACGACTACACCGAATCCGCGGGCAACGTGACGTTCGGCGCAAACACGACCGCGACGATCACAATCCCAACGACCGCCGACACGACGGACGAAGAGGACGAGACGTTCACGCTGCAACTCTTCGACGCCGACGGCATCACCGCGACGAACGATCACGCGATCATCACGATCGTTGATGACGACGATGCGCGCGCATCGCGCGGCATCGTGCTCGCCGTCGGATCGCTGCAAGGCGCGGCAGGCTCACGCTTCGGCACCGCGATGCAACTCGTCAATCTTAGCGATGCTCCCGCGACCGGCGAACTGCGCATCCATCCCGCCGCCACCAACGACACCGCAGGCGACGCAACGATCCCGTACGCACTCGCGCCACGCGAGCTCCGCGCGTACGGCGATCTCCTCGCCGAGCACGGTCTGCAAGGTCTCGCAACGCTCGACGTGATTCCGGCCACCGGCGCACTGCCGCGCATGACGGTGCGCATCTACGACGACGGCAGCGGCCACGGCAGGACCGGCTTCACGCTTCCCGTCGTCACGCCGGACGACGCGCTCGTCGCCGGCGACACGGCGATCCTCATCGCGCCCGACAATCCGATCGCGATGCGTTTCAACGTCGGGATCCGCACGCTCGACGCCGGCGCCACGATCGAGATTGAAGTGCGCGATCGTCTCGGCAATTCACGCCACATGTTGACGCGACAATTCGCGCCTCAATGGTTCAACCAATTGCCCGGCTCCGACTTCGCAGGCATCGCGTTGCAAGGCGGCGACTATCTCGTGCTGCACATCCGCAACGGTTCCGCGATTCTGTACGGCGCCGCGGTCGACAACATCACGAACGATCCTTCGGTGGAGGTGGTGAAGAAGTAGAACGCGCTACCATCAACGGAGCGTCCCGATCGCGCTCCGATGACCAACGCTCTTCCCCTCGGCCGGCACGTCTCGCGCGTGCGTGCGCAGCGACTCGTCGCGCAAGGACGGTTGCTCATCGCATTGTTCGCGTTGCTCGCCGCGGTAGTCGGCGTTGCGCGCATGGATGCCGGCGTGCCGGCGACATTGATCCTCGCTGCATGGTCTGCCGTGGCCGCATTCGCGATGCTGCGCGGAAGCACGGCGCCGCTGCGATTCCTCCATGCGCTCGACATCGTCGTCATCAGCGCGGTCGTGCTCCTGACCGGCGGCGTTGCAAGCCCGTTCTGGCCTCTTCTCGTCATGCCGCCGTTCGCCGCGAATCTGCTCGGCAGCCGTCGCACGCTGGCGTGGACCATCGTCGCAAGCGTGTCGGTCTTTGCGGTCGCGCTCACCGTGACACACGAGGCGACCGATCCGCAGATGATGATCATGCGTCTCGGCGTCGCCGTGCTGCTCGCCGTCGCCGCGGTCCGCCGCAGTGATTACGACGAACGCATTCAACACGATCTCGAACAACTCGCCACATGGCCGCGCGGTGTGAGGACCGATCGCGATGCGTTCCTGCGCGAGCAACTCGAGCGCGCGCGCACGATCCTTCGCGCGCCACACGCGGCGCTCGCATGGCGTGAAGGGGACGAATCATTCGTTGCGACATTGCGCGAGAACACCTTTGAGCTACGCAACGACGAT
>JBQCJC010000334.1:0-14510 GCA_051953135.1 Thermoanaerobaculia bacterium
GGCGCGCATCGTTCGCCGGCGATCTGCTGTACCTTCTGCATCCATGAGCATTCGCGTCGTCCGCCTCGGCACTCCGCGCACCAAAGACGAAGGCCCACGCCTCGGCACCGTGCGACGTCCGCCGCGCGGTGTTGCGAAAGAGAAGATCGCAAGCGAGAACTATTACGACGTGTGGCTGCCGCAACTCGCGCCGAGCGCGGAGCTCGTGAAACAAGCGCAAAGCGCGACGAACGAGAAGGAGTGGGAGAAGTTCGTGCGCGCGTATCGCAAAGAGATGGCGCAAGGCGACAACGATCGCCTGCTCGCGACGCTCGCCGCGCTCTCGCACACGACGAACTTCGCGGTCGGTTGTTACTGCGCGGAGGAAGCGCATTGTCATCGCGCAACGCTGCGCGAGTTGTTGCGCGAAAAAGGTGCGGTAGTGAGTTAGGCGGATGCCTTTTCATTCACAGGTACGCTCGAAGAGCTTCTCGCGAGCAACTGGTCAAGCGCGATCGCCATTGCGACTTCGAGCGAGATCGGTTCGCCGCCATAGGTCAATTCATTCGGCATCCAGATGTCGAACGTCTGCGAGGTATGCGGATCCGTTCGATCTGCTCGAGAGGCTGAACCTGAGCCGGACTTGCCGTCGGTGCACGCAGCGTCCATGAATCTCTTCAAAAAGCTTCGAGTCCTCGTTCGCGGAGCGAAACCGGAAGTTGGCCAGGTTTGGACCTACGCGACCCGTCCCGGCGAGGAAGGCTCACGAATCGTCGTTCTCAAGATCGAAGACGAGACGTCGTTCGGCACCATCGTTCATATCGCGATTCGCGGCGTTTGCATCCGACGCTCTGCAAGCGCCGAGGTAACAGAGCTGCCGCACATACCAATCTCGCGAGCCGCATTGGAACGCAGTGTCCTGTCCGTCGAATCACGCCTTGACCGTCTTCCGGATTTCGCTGAGGGCTACAACATTTGGCGAACAGCCTTTGACGCAGGACAGGCAGGCGTATTCAGCGTCTCCATCGCGGAAATCGTCGACGTCATGGAAGAGACACTTCGAGGCGATGCCGGTTAAACGCTTCGATCCACTCTCATCGCGAAACAGCCATATGTCGGGAACCGCACGTGCAGAAATGCGGTCTCCTCGCGTCCAAGTAATCGTTCGATTACCGCATCCGCTGATGATGGTGTCGTCATCGCCGCATCGAGAATCTCTTCGTTCTCGCTGTACGCGCGAATCACGAACTGTTCGCGCAGATAGCGCTCGCCGCCGGCTTCGGGAAAGGCATCGCGCCTGACAATCTCGTCGCTTGCGTTTGCGAGCACGAAGACCGGACCGAACTCGCGATACGGTCCGACTTTCGAAAACGGGGAGTAGCTCGCGAGAATCAACTCCTCGCCGGGCTTCGCGCGTCGCAGCACATCGCGACACGGTTCTCCGCCTTCCGCAACAACGCGCTTCACTGGTTGTCCCAGATCATCGATGCCTTCATTGCGGACACGGGCGAGGAAGGCGGCGGGAAGCGCGGCGACGGTCACGTTGCTCATGCTCATCACAACACGGCACGCAGGAATCGCGTTCGCGTGCGAAACCTCGATGCGCCATCATTCGTTCCATCCACATGCGACATACCGCGATTGCACTCACGCTGCTGCTGACGTTCGCTGCTTCTGCTGCTGAAGTTTCTGGCGTCGTGCGTGGCGCCGATGGCCAGCCACTCGCCAATGCACACGTTTACGTGTACGCCGCGTATCCACTGAAAGGTATGGCGACGACGTGCCCGAGTTGCTATCGCGATTGCGGCAAACGCGAGCAGACTGATGCGAAAGGTGCGTATCGCATCGCGAAGCTCGATGACACGTTGAAGTTCGAATTGCTCGCGGTCGCGGATGGCTACGAGCCGCGTTTCGTGAAGCCGGTGCTGAACGGCGATCACACGACGATTCAACTCACGCGACGCTCCGCGCAGGATGCAAAGCGACTCGTGATTGGTTTCGTCGTCGATCCGCAAGGCAAGCCGCTCGTCGGCGCAGTCGTGGAGCCGAGCGGATATCACACACCGCCGCGCGCGCTTCCAAACGGCCGCACCACGACCTCCACGGGCTACGGAAGCATTCCGGGACTGGAGTCGCTGTCGGTCACGAACACGAATGGCGAGTTCGCGCTGATGCTTCCGGACGCGGCGGGCTCGCTTGATGTGCGTGTCACCGCGCGTTCGTACGCGCCGAAGATCGAACGTAACTTCGTTCCAGCGCAACCGAAGACGATTCAGGTGACAGAACCCGCGATGATCGAAGGACGCGTCGTGCGTAACGGGAAGCCACTCGCGGATGTGCCGGTGCGCGTGCATCAGCGCAATCGCAGCGCCGCCAACTTTCTCGGGTTCATTCAAATCGCAACAGATGATCAGGGCCGATTCGCGGTGCCGAATCTCGGCATCGACACGGAGTGGGTCGTGTTCGTTCCGCACGACTTCGTGGAAGGCGGCGTGATCGAACCGAAGCTCATCACCACGGGCGGGCCGAAGACGATGGTCGATGCCGGTACGCTCGAAATGACGGAAGGCCGCACGATCAAAGGTGTCGTCAAAACAACGAAGCACGGTCCGAAGGTGTTAACGCTTTCGAACTGGATCACGGGTGAGGCGTGGTCCACACACGTTCGTGCGGACGGATCGTTCACGTTCGAAGACATTCCGCGCGGCGAAGTGCGACTCGGTAGTCACGAGGCGATTCTCTCGAACACGCCGGAAGCGACGGAGAGTCAGCGCCACATCCGCGAGGTGCAACTCGCGGCCGAAGGCGATTTGTTAGACGTGACCGTGTTCGCGATCGAGTGAGAATCGCGTGCGAATGCTGGTCTTCACCGGCGGCGCGTCCCACAGTTTGAATACGCGCAGCCACGAGTGACCGGCGATACGCTCGCGAAAATATCGCTCGTGCTCCCACTCCACCTCGGCCATCGAGAGGATGCACTCGATCATCTGCTGCTGTCCGCATGCATCGGCGTAAAGCGCGGCGACCTCGTACTCGACGATGTTGCCGCGCTCGAGTTTCCCCGCGCCGTACATCGGCAGAAACCAGCCGGTGACGTGACACGAGAGTCCGAGGAAGCGGCCGATGATCCAGAAGATCACCTCGCGAATCGGATTCGGCTTCGCGTTCAACTCGGTGAGTAATCCTTGCACGAGCTCGCGGTGATGCCACTCGTCGGCTTCGATCTCGCGAATGCGTGCTCGCTCGCTCGCATCCTTCACCGATTTCCAATGACCGCGATACGCGAACCCCGCCGCCAGCTCGCCACTGAACGCGCCCTGCAACTGACGAATGAGCTTGCGACGCGCGTCCGTGACGTCGAGCGTTGCGTCTGCGGGAAGCGAGACCATGCGGAACGGCATCGTACGCGATTTAAGATTCTCCCGTGCCTTTCGCGCATCGCGTCCCTTCGCCGCCGCTCGATGCATTTGTCGAGTTGCTTTGGGGTTACGACGGTTACGTCGTGCCGCATGCGCAGGAGCGATTGCTTCCGACCGGCACGATCGAGCTCGTGATTCCACTTGGTGATCCGCATCCCGTCCTCGCCGGCCCGCATTCGCGCTCGTTCGTCATCGATACGGCCGAGCAGTTTTCGATCATCGGCGTTCACTTTCGTCCCGGTGGTGCGTTTGCGTTTCTGCCGATGCCGGTTGGTGAATTGCACAATCTCGAAGTCCGGCTCGAAGATGTGTGGGGAAAATGTGCAACCAAAAGGTTGCGGGACGATTTGCTCGCCGCGACAACCTTCGATGCGCGTTTCGCGATTCTCGAAAGCGCGTTGCTACGACATGCGCAAACGTTCGAGCGCAACCGTGCGGTTGCATATGCAATCGAAGCGTTGACGCGCGATGCATCGGTGACGCGCGCGATGGAGCCAATCGGATTCTCGCAGCGGCATTTCATCGATCTCTTTCGCGACGAGACCGGCTACACGCCGAAGGTCTTCGCACGCGTGCAGAGATTCCAGCGATTGCTGGGCGGCGTACACACGGCGACGAATGTCGACTGGTCGGACGCCGCGCTCGCGTGCGGGTACTTCGATCAATCGCACTGCATTCGCGACTTCCGCGCATTCTCGGGTCTCACGCCTTCAGAGTATTTCGCGCGTCGCAGCGAGCACCTCAATCACGTCCCGCTCTGAGTCGACGGACGTCGCGCCACAGTGAAGTGGAGACTGGCGATTCGTAGCGGAGGATGGGGCGGGCGTTCATGAGCTTCTCGCCAAGAGCGGTACACTCGATCTCGTCGATGCCTGTGATCTCCAATGACGGTGAGAAAGCAGGAGGAATCTTGATGTCGCCGATCGGAACAGTTGGTTTCGTGTTGAGTATCGTCGCTGGCCTCATGGTGATCGTCGGTGCGGTGCGAATGGTGAAGCGCACGGACGTCACGCTCGCGGTGATTTTTTTCGCCACGACCTTGATGATCGGCGTCGGATCCCTTGTGCGTGCGGCCGATTTGCCGGTCGGGTCGGGATGGTTTGTCGTGACGATTACCGCCGGCGTGTTCTGGATCAGCGCCGCGGCGTTCTATGGGTTCTGGTTTCGTCGATCGCTCGCGAGCCGCACATAAAGTCAATTTTTTCCAATCCTCGGCAAGCGCTTTGAACGCAGCATGCGTGCAGGAGGAACACATCGCATGGCAGTCAAACCGATTCCCGAGGGCTATCGCACGATCACGCCGTACCTCACGGTTCGCGACCTGCATCGCACGATCGAATTTCTGAAGAAGGTGTTCGGCGCGCGCGTCATCGAACTGCACACCGGACCGGACGGGAAACCGCGTCACAGCGAAGTGGAGATCGGCGATTCGAAGCTGATGATGGGGCAGGCGAACGAAAAGTGGGGCGTGCGCACCGGCTCGATGTATCTCTATCTCGAAGACACCGACGGCACGTATCAACGCGCGATCGACGCCGGTGCGAAATCGATCATGGAACCGGCGGATCAGTTCTACGGCGATCGCAACGCGGGCGTCGAAGATGAAGATGGCAATCAGTGGTGGCTCGCGACGCACGTCGAGGATGTGAGCCCTGAAGAGTTGGAGCGACGAATGGCGGCGACGCCGTCACGTTGATTTTCCGCGATACCAGCGTGCGAGCGTGTCCGGCTTCACACCGAGGTGATAGCAGGTGATGATCAACCAGTTGACCATCGACGCGCGGATCACGCCCTTGTCGAGAAACCGGCGACCCGAAGTTCGCACCGTGAGCGGCAGCACGGTGCGATGCTTCATTCGTCGCGCGAGCTCGTAGTCTTCCATGATCGGAAACTCGGGATAGCCGCCGATCGCGAGAAACGCATCGCGGCGAACGAACTGCGCCTGATCGCCCCACGGCTTCTGCGTCATGCGCGTGCGCGCGTTGATCATGAACGCGACGTACGCCAGTCGCGCGGAGGGCTCGATGAACGCGATGCGGAAGCCGCCGAAATCGAAGCCTTGCGTCACCGCGCGCTGCACCGCATCGCACGCGCCGGTGGGCAGCAGCGTATCCGCGTGAAGAAAAAGAATTGCGTCGTGCACTGCGGCTTCGGCGCCGCGATTGAGTTGTCGCGCGCGAATGCGCTCGCCGTCGATCACGCGAGCGCCGTGTGCTTCCGCGATCGCAATCGTGTCGTCGATCGAGCCTCCGTCCGCGACGATCACTTCCGCCGCGCCGGCCGCAAACGCGGCGTCGATCGCCGTGCCGAGGACGGCGGCTTCGTTGAGCGCGGGAATCACCACCGAGACGGGCAAGGTGCGGGGATGCTAACGTAGGTTCGTGAACGCCTACATTCTGGTTGGTGGACGCTCACGACGGATGGGCTCCTCGAAGACCGAGATGTTCCTCGATCGCGTCGTAGCAGCAACAAGTCCCGTCTTCGATGAAGTGCTCGCGGTGAATCGCCACGACGCCGAACCGCTGCGCATTCGAACGATCTTCGAAGATGCGCACGAAGGCGAAGGCGCGCTGTTCGGCATCGCGCGCGCACTGGCGGATGCGCGCGGCAAGTGCTTCATCGTCGCCGTCGACTATCCGCTCATCACCGCCGAGCTCTTGCACTTTCTCGTGCTGCAATTCGAAGAATCAGCGGCGGCGGCGCTCGTGCCGGAATGGGATGGGCAACCGCAGTTTCTTTGCGCCGGCTGGGACGCGGAGCTCGCGTTGCCGATCGTCGAGCGACGGCTCGCGTCCGGCGATTGCGAACTGCGCAGCTTGATTGCCGAGTTAGGCGCGGTGATGATTCCGGAGTCCGAGTTGCGCGCGCGTTTTTCCGGCGAGCTGCTTATGAACGTCAACACGCCCGAGCAACTCGCGGAGGCGGAGAGGTGGTATGGGTAAAGACTTCTCGCATCTCGACGAGACCGGCGGCATCTCGATGGTGCATGTCGGAGCGAAGAAAACGACGCAACGCGAAGCCGTCGCTTCGGTGACCGTACGCATGTCGCCGAAGACTCTCGCGATGCTCGTCGAGCGCGCGTTGCCGAAAGGCGATGTGCTGAACACCGCGAAAGTCGCGGGCGTGCTCGCCGCGAAACACACGCCCACGCTGATTCCACTCGCGCACCCGATCGCGATCGACTCCGTCGACATCACGTTCGATCTCGATGTCCACGGCGGCACGATCGAAGTGCGCTCGATCGTGCGCTGCGAAGGAAAGACCGGTGTCGAGATGGTGGCGATGACGGCGTGCGCCGTCGCCGCGCTCACGATTTACGACATGTGTAAAAGCGCAGAGAAGGGGATCACGATCGACGGACTGCAGCTCGTGCGGAAGAGCGGCGGCAAGTCGGGAACGTGGGAACGGTAGCGGGATTGAGGATTGAGAATGGAGCATTGAGGATTAACAGCGGAGCAAATTCACAAGCCTCAATTCTCAATCCTCAATCCTCAATCCGATTCACTGCCGTGCCCACGGCGGACGGTTGTCGTTCTGGCGCGGATTCGGATTGCTCTGCGCCTCCGCTGCTTTATCCGCGGCGACGAGTTGCTTGCGAATGGAGCCGAGCATGCGCGCATCGGTCGCGACCGCGAGATCGACGAGCTTCTGTCGTTCCTTGTAACCGTTGAACGCAACGACGAAGCGATCGATGCGGAAACAGACCGCGCGTCCGAGGTAGCGATCTTCGGCGGTGAAGTTGTCCTCGCCGAGATTCGGGATCGGATCGAGCAGCTTTCCGTTACGCACGTACAGCGCGCGATACGAATCGAGAATCTTCGTCGCGGCCGCGCGATTCGCGGACGGAATGATCAACCCTTGCATGATGTCGCCGCCGATATCGAAGCTCGCCTGGAACGAGTTGCCGAGAATCGCCTGGCCGAAACCCATGTCCGCCGAGTAACGCTCGCTGTTTGCAACGCGCGTGTCGCTCGGGAAGAAGGCGAACACCGCGGGCTTCGACGGTGCGGGCGGCATGCGCTCCGCGACGAACGACGCGAGCGTCGTCAGCGACTCGAATGCGTTCTGTGCGCCGCCGGTCACGCGCACGTAGAACGGTCCGCGCCACAAATGCACGGCGAACTTGCTCACGTACGCTTCGTTCTGAATGTCGAGAAACCGTCGCGCGGCTTCCTTGCGCATCGAGTACGCGCCGAACGCTTTCACGAAATCGGGGAAGCGAAAGATCTCGACGGTCGCGAAGCCATGACCATCGAGCGCGGTGTATTTGCCCGCGGCGACGTCGATGACTTCGTAGCGCGTGAAGTGCTCGCCGTCGGCGCCGAGGTACGTGCCGAGACGATCGCCGGGAACGACGAGCGGATCCTCTTCGAGCCGCCATCCTTTCGCCTCTTCATGACGCGGAAGGAACTGCAGACTCGGCGAGTCGATGATCGTGAAATCGACAGCCGGCTCCGCGTGCACAGGCGCGGCGTTCGCGGTTTGAGTCCCGCGTCGGCACGCGCCTGCGAACAGCAGTGCGAGCAGCGCTAGAGCGAGCGCAGAAAATCGATGGTCACGCGCACGCCGGCGCCGGTCGCGCCGCGCGCCTCGCGCGCCGTCTCGCTCTCCGCATACGCCGTTCCGGCGATGTCGAGATGAGCCCATGAAGGACAATCGACGAACTCCTTGAGAAACACTGCTGCCGTGATCGCGCCGCCCCAGCGTCCGCCGCTGTTCTTCATGTCGGCCCACTCGCTGCGGATCAGATCTCTGTAATCGTTCCAGACTGGCAGTCTCCAGACTCGGTCACCCGTTTTCTCACCGGACTGAATCAATTTGCGGGCCAGCTCGTCATCATCGGTGAAGAGGCCGGCGGTCTCGCTGCCGAGCGCGACGACGCACGCGCCGGTGAGCGTCGCGTAATCGAGAATGTGATCGGGCTTCAGATTCGATGCGTAGTGCAGCGCGTCGCCGAGAATCATCCGTCCCTCGGCGTCGGTGTTCACGATCTCGACGGTCTTGCCGTTCATCATCGTGATGATCTCGCCCGGTTTGTATGCGCTTCCGCTCGGCAGATTTTCGGTCGTAGCGAAGATGCCCGTGACTTTCACCGGGATCTCGAGCTTCGCGACCGCTTCGATGATGCCGATCACCGCGGCGGCGCCGCACATGTCGAACTTCATCTCTTCCATCTTCTCGGCCGGCTTGATCGAGATGCCGCCCGAGTCGAAGGTGATGCCTTTGCCGACGAGCGCGACGTGCTTCTTCGCTTTCTTCGGCGCGTACTCCATGACCACGAATCGCGGATCGAGCACCGAGCCGCGATTGACGGCGAGGAGGCCGCCCATCTTCATGCGCTCGATTTCTTTCTTGCCGTAGACGGTGCACTTCACGCCGACTTCCTTGCAGACTTCGACGGCGCGATCGGCGAGGGCCTGCGGCGTCATGACGTTGCAGGGCGCGTTGCCGAGGTCGCGCACGGTGCGCACGGCGGACGCGAGTGCGTTCGTTTCCGCGGTGAGTTTCTTCGCGTTCGCGTTCGGCGCGATGAGCGTTGCGTGAATCGATGGACGCTCGCGTTCTTCTTTCTTCGTAAGGAACGCGCTGTATTTGTAGTCGCTCTGCGCGAGCGCATCCGCGACGGCGAGCGCGGTCGCGTCGTCATCCATGTTCGGCAGCGCGTAAGGGAAGAGCACGGCGATTTTCGTGTCGCGCTGTTTCTTCGCGGTGCGACCAGCGCTGGTGATCGCGGCGCGCACTCCGCGATGCGAGAGATCGCCGCGCTTGCCGAGGCCGATCAGTGTGAGTTTGCGCGGCTGGCCGGCGAGGACGGTGAGGGCTTCATCTCCGCGTCCCTGAAACTTCGAATCCGTCAGCGCCTTCGTGACCACCTCGGGCAATTCATCCGCTCCGCCTTCGGCGAGCAAAACGAAGAGGTGATCGATCTTTTGAAACTTTACGTCCCGAACAATATCGACTTGCATGCGGGGCGGATTGTATGCGCGGGACTGATTGCCAAGTATCCGGAAGTAAGGCAGTCGTGTAATAATCTTTGCAATAGAAACGGAAAGGAGTCTTTTGATGAAACGTATTGCGATTCTTCTCGCTCTTACCGCGCTGTTAGCCGTCGCACCGTCTGCCTTTGCATGCTGGAAATGCGACACGACCCAGGGATGCTACGGAACGGACGTCGGAGTGCCGGGCCGCACGATCTGCGAGTTCGATGGAGCCTGTCATATGGCGGGATTCTGTGCGGGCTTCGTCGATGACACGCCGCTCGCCGCGAGCTACACCGTCGCCGCGGTGCATGTCGTCGAAGTGAAGACCGACGCCAAGACTCCGGAAGTGAAAGCCGAGTCGAAGGAAACCGACAAAGCCGAGGTCACGCGCTAACCAAACGGAGCGCGGGCATCCTGCCCGCCGGCCCGCACGCTTCCAGCGTGCGAACGGAAGCCCGCGCTCCACATCCTCCATGAACCTCATCGCGCTCGCGCTGTCCGTTCTCATCGCAATCACTCCGCCCGCGAATGACGATGCCACCATCCACCTGACAGTCACCGCGGCGCGTTACTGGCCCGCCGCGACTTCGATTCGCATCACCGATCTCAACTCCGGTGAAGTGCTCACGCGACAACTCAGTGCGACGGAAGCGTCGGAACTGCGCGGCGTGACGTTGTCGCCGGGCCGCTATCGCATCGCCATCTCCGCGCCGCGACTCGCGTCCGTGTTTCGCGACGTGAGTGTTGCGCCGAGAGCGTCCATCGATCTCGGCGAACTCGCGCTGCTCACATTGCCGCAGATTCGCGGTGTCGTGCGCGATGCCGACGGTGCGCCGCTCGCGAGTGCGGAGGTGCACGCGGGATCGTCCGAAGCGACGACCGATGCAGACGGACGATTCATGCTCGAACCGGGCGTCGGTCAATGGCCCGCGTTCGCGATCATCAGCGCGCGCGGTCGCGGTACGCGCGTCGTCGATGTGCCGAAGAGCAGCGCCGATTCCGAATTGCCCGCGGTGACGCTCGCACGTTCCGCGAAACTTCGCGTCACGCTCACGACACGACCCGCCGGTGAGCTCAGCGCGGTCCTGCAAGTGAAGACTCCCGCGGAACAACTGGCGGTGGTGCGACGCGCGCGCATTGATGCGGCGAAGAATTTCGTCGAGTTCGACGAGCTTGGTTCCGGCGCGTACGTGCTGCTCATTCGCGGCGAGCAGCCGCTGCAACAATTCGCCACGAAGATCATCCTCGGTACCGGTGACACGCGCACGCACGACATCGCCATTCATCCGCTGCCGTTCAGTGCGCGCGTGAGCATGGGCAGCGCGCCGATGCCGCATACGGAGATCGCGCTGCACAACGTCGAGCTCGAATGGCATGCGGATCTCACGACCGATGACAACGGACAAATCGCAGGGGAGTTGTGGCAGCCCGGCGAATACACGGCGGAGTATCGCGGCAGCAATGGTGCGAGTGCGTTTCGACAAGCGGTGACGCTCGGCGGCATGACGCCGTTGAAGATCGATCTCGCACAACGCGAAGTGCGCGGACAGTTGCTCGATGGCGATGGATTTCCGGTAGCCGCCGCGCGTGTGTTTCTGCGAACGGACACGGACGACAACTCGACAACCGTGCGCACACAGAGCGCGCAGGATGGATCATTCGTGTTCGAAGCCGTTGCAGCGGGGACGCAGCACGTCACGGTTCTCGCCGATGGCTATCTGATTCCCGATGAAGTGCGTTTCGTGCTCGCACCGAGCGACATGCGGCACGATGTACCGATCCGGCTCGAGAGCGGCATGCTGCGAACGTTGCGCGTAAGCGATGCCGCGGGGCATCCGCCGCTCGCGGCAGAAGTCGTCGCGGTGAGCAATGGTGTGGTGCGCGGCGCGTCGTACGTTGATCCGGAAGGGCGCGCGCGAATCCCATTGCCTGACGACAAAGCCGTGATCTTCATCCTCGGCCGCGACGGCTCGTTCGCCGCGCTACGCCCATCGAATGATGATGTGATGAGTGTGAATTTGCCCGCGCCCGAATCGTCGCTGCGCATCAGCACGCGCACGACACTCGGCCAGCCGCTGCCCGGTGTGGCGATGGTGATCGAATACGAAGGCGAGGTGCTGCCGCTCGACGTCGCCTCGCGCTTCGAAAGCGCGCACGGCTCGCTTCGCACCGATCGCAACGGCGATCTCACGCTTCGCAATCTTCCCGCCGGCACGTATCAGTTCTGGCCCTACGCAAACGAGCTCGAAGCGGAATCGATCCTCGCGTCGAGCGTGCCCGCGCCGATTCAGGTGAATGTGAACGCAGGCGAGAACGCGATCGTGGTGGAGTTTCAGGCGCGACCGTAACTTTGTCCTCCCGACAACCGACTACCGACAACCGACTACCACTCCATATAAACTGGCCGGACTCATGCACACGGTGAGGTTGTGATGGCGTATCGCATTCTGGTCGTCGACGATGAAACGGGCATCCGCGAGGCAATCCGGATGACGCTCGAGTACGAGGGCTATCGCGTCGACGAGGCACGCTCGGGGCAGGATGGTCTCGACAAAGCGGCAAAAACTCCGTACGACGCGATTCTGCTCGACATCAAGATGCCGGTCCTCGACGGCATCGAAGTGCTCGAAAATCTGCGCGAACAGCGCATTCTCACGCCGGTCGTGATGGTCTCGGGGCACGGCGACGTGCACACCGCGGTCGAATGCACGAAGCGCGGCGCGTTCGATTTTCTCGAGAAGCCGCTCAATCGCGACAAGCTGCTGCTCACGGTTCGCAACGCCGTGCGCCAGCGCTCGCTCGAAGAAGAAAACACCGAGCTCAAGGAAAAAGCGGAGAAAGAATTTCAACTCGTCGGCGGGTCGCAGACGATGAGCGAGCTGAAATCGCAGATCGAGCGCGCCGCTCCGACGAAAGCGACGGTGCTGATCACCGGCGAGTCGGGCACGGGCAAGGAGCTCGTCGCGCGCGAGATTCATCGACGCTCATCGCGCGCGAATCAGCCGTTCATTCAGGTCAACTGCGCGGCCATTCCGGATGAGCTCATCGAGTCCGAGTTGTTCGGTCACGAGAAGGGCTCATTCACTGGCGCGGTGCGCAAGCAGACCGGCAAGTTCGTCGCGGCGGATGGCGGCACGATCTTCCTCGATGAGATCGGCGATATGTCGATGCGCACGCAGGCGAAGGTGTTGCGCGTGCTGCAGGAAGGCGATGTCGAGCCGGTAGGCTCGGCGACGGTCGTGAAGGTCGACGTGCGCGTGATCGCGGCGACGAACAAGGATCTCGAGGAAGAGATCCGCGCCGGACGATTTCGTGAAGATCTTTACTATCGTCTCAACGTGATTCCGATTCGCACGCCGCCACTGCGCGAGCGTCGCGATGACGTGGCGGTGCTCGCTCAGCACTTCGCGAAGTTGTTCTCCGAGGAGCACAACTATCATCCGAAGAAATTCACGACGTCCGCGATCAAAGCGCTGAGCGACGCGCCATGGCGCGGCAACGTGCGCGAGCTGCGCAACATGATCGAGCGTCTGGTGATCATGGTGCCGGCGGATTCGATCGACGTCACCGATCTTCCGGCGGAGTTCTTCCGCACGCCGACGGACATCATCAGCTCGGCGATGCGTCTGAACACTCTGCAGGAATTCAAGGACGAAGCGGAGAAGGCGTTCATCATCGCGAAGCTGCGCGAGCACGGCTGGAACGTGTCGAAGACGGCGGAGGCGATCGATACGCCGCGCTCGAATCTGTACAAGAAGATCGAGCAGTACAACATCAAACGCGAAGCCGGCGGAAGTGTCGCGCCGGATTCCGGCGCGGATTGAGGATTGGGTGTGAAGGATACGAACGGCGAGATTGAGGCGAAGCCATCCTCAATCCTCAATCCTCAATCCTCAATCCCGTCAGGGCCGATCGGCGTCTTCGATTCCGGCGTCGGCGGTCTCACGGTGTTCCGCGAGATCGCACGCGCACTCCCTCAACAGCCGCTCATCTACCTCGGCGATTCCGCACGTGTGCCGTACGGCACGAAGTCTCCGTCGACGGTCGTTCGCTATTCACTCGAAGCCGCGCGACATCTCCTCGGCCGCGGCGTCACGATGCTCGTGGTCGCATGCAACACCGCGACAGCCGCGGCGTTGCCGATCCTTCGCGAGCAATTGCCGATTCCCGTGATCGGCGTTGTCGAGCCTGGTGCTCGCGCTGCCGTGGAGAAAACATCCGGCGTGATCGGCGTGATCGCAACAGAAGGAACGGTGCGATCGAAGGCGTACACGTACGCGATCAAAGCACTCGATCCTGATGTCGAGGTGATCGAGTCGGCCGCACCGTTGTTCGTGCCGCTCGCGGAAGAAGGCTGGGCGAACACGCACGTGGTGCGCGAAGTAGCGGAGATTTATCTCGAGCCTCTCATCGACTCCGGAATCGACACGCTCGTCCTCGGCTGCACGCACTATCCGATTCTTCGCGGCACGATCGAGCAGGTCGTCGGCGAGGCGGTGCAAATCGTCGATAGTGCCGAAACCACCGCGCAGATGGTTCGCGACGCAATCGGCAACGCACGCGCGAGCGGCGTTCCTCAGCATCAGTTCTTAGTGACTGATGCCGAGGAACGATTTCGACGGATCGCGGGCGAGTTTCTCGAGCAGGATGTGAAGAACCTGGAGCTGGTCACGTTGGGGTAATTTGTTCCGTTCGACCACCCCTCTGTTGTGGGTCTGAACAACTTCAGCATCTCTCGTCTCCGTGTCCTCAGCGCCTGTCTTGTCTTCCTCATCGCGAACCTCGCCGTGGCGTATGAGCCGTGCGAACAGCAGTATCCACAATGGCGCTTATCCGGATCGCTCACGTTTCCAGGCGCGGTTGTAGCTAGGAATCGGCCTGGCGCGATCATCTTCGTACACGGGTTCACGGGCAACGGCAGTGACACGTGGACGAACGCCAATGGCACGTACTGGCCGCTGATGGTGAGCTATGACCCGGACTTCAGCTTGTTCGACACGTATGTGTTCGAGTATGAGACGTCCGTTTGGGATCCGTGCCGCCGCGTAACAGATCTCGCGGAATCGCTCAATACGTTCATTACAGACAAGCGTCTTCTGGAGCGGTACTCGCAGATCGTGTTTGTCGCGCA
>JBQCJC010000335.1:0-12452 GCA_051953135.1 Thermoanaerobaculia bacterium
ATGGTTGGCGGTTGGCGGTTAAGCCGGAGAACGCAACGTCGTTCTCCCGCCAACCGCCAACCGCCAACTGCCAACCGTTCATAAACAAATCTTTCCCAGTACCGTCGGTCTCCCACCCGTCGCGCCTGCGACGTTGGTGACGAGTCCGACGACGGAGTCATTCGCAATCATGGCCAGGGCCATGGCCTCCTTCGCTTCGGAGGCCTTGTACGTGAGGATCTTCTGCTTCGGCATGCGTTCCCTCAGCATGCGCACGAGCGTCGGGTTTTTCGCGCCGCCGCCGGCGAGCATCACTTCGTGCACGGGGCCGCGCGGATGCACGAACTCGCGATATCCGCGCGCGATGCTCTCCGCCGTGAGAGCAGTCGCGGTCGCAATCAGGTCGCGAATCTCGACACCGGGCGCCTCGGCGAGGATCCTCCGTGCGAACTGCGCGCCGAACAACTCACGCCCCGTCGTCTTCGGCGGCTGCTTCGTGAAATACGGATCGCTCATCCAGTAATCGAGCAGATCCTCACGCACCTTGCCTTCGTTGCCGAGAATGCCATCGACGTCGTATGTCTGACGACCGTTCGTCGCGATCCATGCGAGCTCGTCGATGATCATGTTGCCGGGACCGGTGTCGAACGCAAACACGTCTTCCCACTTCGCACCCGGCGGAATGTACGTGACGTTGCCGATGCCGCCGATGTTCTGAATGCAGCGTCCGCGCGATTTGTGGCGCAGCAGTACCCAGTCGAAATACGGAACGAGTGGCGCGCCATGCCCGCCCGCAGCGACGTCGCGCACGCGCAGATCGCCGACCGTGATGATGCCGGTGCGCTCGGCGATGACGGCGGATTGTCCGATCGCGAACGTCGAGCGCGTCATGATCGGCTCGTCGATCCAGTCGACGTCCGCATTCACGATGCTCAGTTCCGGATCGTGCCAGACCGTTTGTCCGGCCGATGCGATGAGATCGACGGACTCCGCTTTGATGCGCGTTTCCTTGAGCATGCGCAACACCGCGGCGGCGAAGACTTCGCCGAGGATGAAATCGTAGCGGCAGATGTCATCGATGCGGGCGCGCTTCGGATCGAACAACTCGCGCACCACGCTGCGAATCTTCGCGGGGTACGGATACGAGCGAAAGTGCTCGAGCTTCACGGTTGCGTTCAGTCCGTGCTTCTGAATGCGCACCATTGCCACGTCGATCGCGTCGAGCGAAGTGCCGGACATCAGGCCGATGATGCGCCGCGAGTATTTCGTCGCGACGTGCATCAGCCGTTCGAGACGACTCACGTTCCGAGCACCTCGCGAAGACTCTGGTTCTGCAGCAGTGCGCGCGCTTCATCGGCGCTGACTTTCTTCTTCGCGATGACGGTCGCGACTTTCACGTTGCCGTCGGACTCGCGAATCGCCTGCACCGCCATCGGTCGCGTCACGTTCGCCGCGAGCTCGACCATGCGCACCGCGCGATTGCGCAGCTTCTCGTTCGTGGCCGGCATCTCGAGCATGAGATTCGAGTAGACCTTGCCGAGCCTGATCATCACGCCGGTCGAGAGTTGATTCAGGACGAGTTTCTGCGCGGTGCCGCTTTTCATGCGCGTCGAGCCCATGATCACTTCGGGACCGGTCTCGATGATGATCGGGATGTCGACGTGTTGCGCGAGCGGCGAACCTGCTACGTTCGTAACACCTACGGTGAGTGCGCCGAGCATGTTCGCGCGTCGCACCGCGGCGACGGTGTAGGGCGTTGTGCCGCTCGCGGCGATGCCGACGATCGCGTCTTCGCTGCCGATGTTCGCGTTCACCGCCGCGATCGCGGCGTCTTCGTCGTCTTCCGCGCCTTCGGCGGCTGCGAAGTATGCGCGCTCGCCACCCGCCATCAGTACCTGCACGAGATCGCGATCGATGCCGTACGTCGGCGGCAATTCGGACGCGTCGAGCATGGCGATGCGACCGCTGGTGCCCGCGCCCGCGTAGAAGAGTCGCCCGCCGTTGCGCATGCGCTCGGCGATCTCGTCGATGGCGTGCGCGATGCGGTCGGCCTGCGCGGCAACCGCGCCTGCGACGCGCGCATCTTCTTCCTGAATGATGCGAACGATCTCTCGCGTCGTTCGCAGGTCGATGTCGAGGCTTGCCTCGAGCCGTTCCTGGCTCATGGTCGTGGCGAAGATATCATTGCGCCCCACATGGAGCTCGATCTCGACGGCCTGCAAGTCGCTTACCTCGGCGTAGCGCTCGCGCACTACCTCGACCTCGAGTCCGGTGAGATTCTCGATCTCCCACTCGACGCGGATGCGCCTGGCGACACCTCGCAATATCGCCGCATCCCGACCCGAACCGCCGAGAGCGAGGCCGAAGATCGCGAGTTGTTCGTGGCGTCGCTACCCGCGTGTGCGCTCCGCGATGCGCTTGCGCTCGCGGCCGACGATCACGGCGAATTCCGCCGCGTCCTGCTCAATGACCGCAAGACGGAGCGCCAGTTCTTCAACTTCAAGAACGATCGCGCGACGAAGGCGATCGAGGCGTGGTTGCGGGAGGAAGGGTTGGGGTAATCGCTTTCGAAGCGCCCCTTACGGTTTCACCTGAATGTTCCCGGCGCCTAACGGCAATTCCTCGAACGCGTAGGAGTCGAACGAGAACGTTTTGCAATCGACGGGGGCGTTGCCGTGGCTTGATGGGATGGCGATGTCATCCGATCGTTCGGAGTCGGTGACGAGCCATGAGAAGGACCAGCCGGCATCGCCGGGCACTTCGGCGTCTTCGGGCGTCCATGTCATTGACGTCGGGCGGTAGGTGCCCCACGTGAAGCGGTCGCGCGACGCGTTTTTGCCTTCGCCGCCATCTTCGACCGCGAGTAATGCTCGCGTGCCGACATACGCCGCAACGCTCGACGAGGTGATGGTGCCGCTCATTGCCGCGCGATTGGCGGAGATGCGCAGGCAATCGACATCGACGGTCAGTGCGACATTCACAGTCGAAACGCCGGTGCCTCCGGTGCCTTCGCCGTCGACGTCTTCGTCCGAAATCGCGGTCGTTCCATTGAACGTAATTTGTCCGCGGGCGCTGCTGCCGAATGCGCGCGCGTCGTATTGAATCGAGCCGTTCGCGCCTTCGATCGCATATTGAAATCCGCCGTTCGATGCGGGTCCGCTGCTTTGCGCGAAAGCCGCGGCCGTCACAATGAGAGAAATGCACAGCACGACACGGGCAACGATTCGCATCGCCGGACTCTCCTCAGTTGGTTGCTGACGAGGCCTAACGTAAGTCCGTAGCGGCGGAATGACAACAGTGCGACTTTGTCGCCTTCCGTAGTTGCGCGTTTACGCGGAGCGGGTGACGACGAGCAGCGTTACGTCGTCATCGAGATTCTCAGCATCGCCGACGTGCGTAAGCACTGTGTCGTTCACTGCAGTCGCGATCGCTTCGGCGGATGCGCCGTGCAATTTCTTCAATGCGTCCGCGAGCGTGTTAGAACCGAGGTCGATGCCCGCGTTGTTGCGCGCTTCGGTTACGCCGTCGGTAAAGAGAATCAGCGAATCACCAGGATCGAGTTGCAACTCGCGATTGACGAACTCAGCGCGCGAAACTACGCCTAACAGCAAATCGCTGTCGGTTAACTCGGTCGTGTTGTTCTTCTGAATCAGCAGCGGCGGTGTGTGGCCCGCGTTGACGTATTCGATGTGGCCGGTTTTCGTGTCGAGACGGCCGAGGAACAGCGTGACGAATTTTGATTGTGGGAGATTTTCCTTGAGCGCGATATTGAGCTGCGTTACGAGCGCGGCGGGATCGGGATCCGTCTTGGAGAAAATGCGAAACGCGACCTGCAATCCCGCCATCATCAAGCCGGCGGTGACGCCTTTACCGCTGACGTCGCCAATGACGAAATACATTTTCCCGTCAGGCCGGATCGCGAAGTCGTAGTAATCGCCACTTACAGTGCGACACGGCTGATTCTTACCGACAAACGTGTAGCCAGGAATGCCTGTCGGCGCGGGCGGGAGTAATCGGCGCTGAATGCTGGACGCGGTTTTGAGCTCCTCGTCCATGATGCGTTTCTGAATTGCTTCTTCACGCAGACGCGTCGTCTCGAGTTTGATCGCGGCGAAGCGGCCGATCTGCGCGACGAGCTTCACGTCCTCTTCGCTGATCGAGCGTTGCGTGAAGAGATAGTCGACATACAGAACGCCGACGACAGCATTGCCGATCATTACCGGCGCGCAGAGGATCGAGTGGATGCCCTGCATGATGATCGACTGTGCGCGTCGCAGTTTTTCATCGACGGTGACGTCGACGAATGCGAGAGCTTTTTTCTCTTCGACGATTTCGGTCAGCAGCGTGTGGCTGATCGTCAGTTCGCTCTGATCGGTTTTGTCCTGACGCCGGACTTCAACTTTCGTGAAGGAGCGGCCGTCGGGTGCGAGCAACGCGATCGCGGCGCGCGATGGATGCAGGTGCTCCATGATGCGATCGACGATGAAGCCGAAGAGCTCGTCCATCGGACGGTCTTCAATGAGCTCGCGCGCGAGGAGCGTCAACGTCTGCAGTCGCGAAACGTCCTGCGCCTCGGGACGATCGGAGATGTCGTGAATCGGAATCGCGATCGTGGGACTCGCGGCCGATTCACCAACGGCGATGAAACGATCGGTGCTGCGATCTGTCGCTTCGTAGACGATCTCGGTGTCGCCGAGCCGGATGCGATCGCCGGTTTTCAGGACTTCGTCGCGCTCGACGCGCGTGCCGTTGAGGTAGGTGCCGTTCGCGCTGCCGAGGTCTTTGAGCATCCAGCCGCCGCTGCCGACGGCGACGAGCTCCGCATGTTTGCGCGAGAGGTAACGATCTTTGATGGGGATGGTGCAGTCGGAGGCGCGGCCGATGGAGACGGATAGCCCTTCAAGCGGCTGGCGGAAGGGGGAAAAAAGAGGCGAATAGACAGTGACTTCCGCGCGCGACACGACCGTACTCACCGAACTCATGTGGGGGCTCCGTTGGGTTGACGCGAGATTGTAGCTGATCGTAGGGTGCGCGTCGTGTCCGTGGATTATTTTCAGGAAATCGAATCGCACTTTGCGGCGCGTCGCGGCAGGCCGCATGTGTTCAACGCCAAAGACTGGGTTCTGCTGAAATCGTGGCGCGATGACGGCATTCCGCTGCCGGTGGTGATCGAGGCGCTCGACTCGGTGTTCGACAAGGCCGCGGAGCGCGGCAAGAACGTGAGCAGTCTCAGTTACTGCAAGCACGCGATCAAAGAGTTGTGGAACGAGCGCAAGGAGCTGGCGATCGGTTCCGGTGCGACGCCGGAGGAGAGTCCCGCTGCGTTGTTGGATGCGTTAGCGGCGTCGTTCGATATGTCCGAGCATGCGGTGGTGCGCGAGTTTGCGTCTCGCGTAAGAGAGCTTGCGAGCGAAAAGAGTGTGCCGCGCATTGAAGAGCGGCTCATCGAGTTGGAGGAAGTGCTGGTGGCGGCGCTGGTGACCCCCGCGTTGCGCGCGGAGGCTGCTGCGCTGGCTGCTGGCGTGGATGAGAAGTCGCGCGCGAGGACGGAGGAGGCGCACTTGCGAAGACTGGTGCGCGAGGCGTACGCAATCCCGCGATTGACGTTGTTTTAGGGGAACGCCGGCGACTCGCCGGCTGAGCAGTGGAGCGTCTCGCTCCGGTTGGGCGGCGGGACGCCGCGTGCTCAGCCGGCGAGGGCGCCGGCGCTCCGCTCTTACTGCAGTGCTTTGGCGATTTGCTCCAGCGCGCGTTGCGCATCGCGGCCGGTCACTGACTCGTCCGCCGCGCCGTCCGGAACGACAACACCGCAGGACGCCAGAACCTTGTCCGACGTGACACCATGCGCGCATGCGGCGCCGCGCAAGGTCAGTACACGCGACAACAAAGACGCGAACCGACTGGCCGGAACAACGCGTCCCGGGTTTACTCGTCGTGTCACTGGATCGACGTCATAGAGGCCTAACGCAATCGCGCGAATGATTTCCTCGCGTCCCACGCCCTCGACGTCAATTGCAATGGGCGGAGTGCCGAGGTTTTGTGCGAAGCGGACGGACGGCACAGTCCAGTACAGAAGGATTGCTAAATCCGACCGCGTAATCGCGGGTGAGTCTAACGCCGCGCGGTAGTGCGAGGGCATGTTCGCCGCGGACCACTCCTGTTTGATTTCTTCCAGCCGGCGTTCGTAGCGCGCGTCTTTCGTGCGGCGCGCAAGACGGTCGTAGCGCACGATCGCTTCCTGATAGCGCCCGCGTCCGACTTCGACTTCCGCGAGAATCTCCTGCACTTCCGCGCGATCCGCGGCGGTATTGAGCAGCGGATCGACTTCGCGCCGTGCTTCTTCGTATTGCTTCTGTGCGAGTAATTTCTGCGCGAGCTGAATGCGCGGCTCGATCGCACCTTCATTGAAGGTCAGTGCTTCGCGCAATAAACGAATCGATTCCGCTTCCGGTGCGCTCTGCGCCGCGGCTAGCAAATCATTGAAGAGCTGCGCCTGTAATGCATCGGCGCGCTCGCGAGCGAATACCGGCGCGTTAGGCTGCGACGCGATGTCGCGATAAATCTCATAGGCCACGCGCGGCTGTTTTTCGCGAACCGCGATCTCGGCTTCATAAACGCGTGCCGCGACATACGTCGGAACGCGCTCCTGCGCGGCGACGACTTTCTCTCGCGCTTCGTTGTAGCGGCCATTGCGAATATCGATCGCCGCTTCGGCGACCTGCAATGGCAGGTAACCCGGCACGCGCATCCGCACGTCGTTCAATGCACGACGCGCCTCGGCTTCGTTACCCGCGAGGATGTATCGCCACGCCGCTTCGAATCGCGACGCGTCCGCGGGCGCGAGCGTCTGGTCATAACCAGTGCGCGGGTCGATGAGATATCGATCATCGCCTTGCGGCGTGACCGCGGGAGGGAGCGGCGCGGTGGTCGTACAACGGGCGGCAATCACGGCCACCGCCAGCAACAAAACGAGCTTCAATCGATTCAAGCGTTGAGTCCTCTAATGTGCCGCATTGCGGCTTCGAATGTCTTGTCCGGTTCGGTTGCATCGAGCCACTGCACATTTCGCTCCGACCTCAACCAGGTCAGTTGCCGTTTCGCGTAAGCGCGCGTGCGGCGGCGGGTCTCGGCGATGGCTTCGCTTTCGTTCATTTCGCCGCGCACGACAGCCGCGGCCTCCTTGTACCCGATCGTACCGAATGGCCGCGCGGTGATCGGAAAGCGTGTGAGCAGCGCTCGCGTCTCTTCGATCAGGCCGCCGCGAAACATCGTTTCGACGCGTGCATCGAGCTGGGTGCCGAGGCGCTGACGATCGATCGCGAGCGCGAGCTTCAGCGACGGCAATTCCTTCGACGCATCGGGCTCCCAGCTCGAGATCGGCCGGCCGCCGCGGATCCATACTTCGAGGGCACGCTCCACGCGATGCCGGTCCGCCGGGGCGATCTTTCTACCACTTCGCGGATCGATTTTCGATAACCAGCGATGCAGGCGCATCGCACCGCGCGGTTTCGCCGCGATCGCGCGCAGACGCTCGCGCAACGCTTCGTCGCGACCGGGCATCTCCGGCAATCCGCTCAGCAGCGCGCGCAGATAGAAGAATGTGCCGCCGGCGAGAATTGCACGTTTGCCGCGCGCGTCGATGTCTTCGCACACGTCACGCGCGACGCGTCCATAATCGGCCGCGTTGAATTCATCGGTTGCGTCGACGATGTCGAAGAGATGATGCGGAACGCGCGCGCGCTGTTCGTGCGATGGCTTTGCGCTGCCGACGTCGAAGCCGCGATAGATCTGCACGGAGTCGTAATTCACGACTTCGCCATCCAACGCCAAAGCGAGCCGCAATGCGAGCTCGGATTTTCCGGAACCGGTCGGGCCGGCGATGACGATCAGCGGCTGCTTCAGGGTCTGCGCACCTTCGTCGCGTGCGTCTTGTCTTCCTCGGCGTACAAAATGCTGCGGAGGTGGGCGCGGCAATAAATTGCGCCCGTGGGGATCGGCGTGCGGCACACACGACAGCGATTCTTCGTCACGACCGACGCGCCCTTGCCGAGGATGCGCAGCACGACACCGGCGACGGTGACGACCGCCGACACCGCCAGCGCCTGCGCGAGCATGTGACGCGGAATCATCTCCGACCACTGCTCTTCGCTGTACGCCTCGGCCAGCACGTACACGCCGAGCACGACAATCATCGTCCAGAGTCCGAGCCGCAGCAGAGTCGTCGACATGGCGCTTTCGAATCACTCTAGTCAATTGCGGACCTCACGTACAGACGCCGATCGAGGACATCGACATCGATCGAACCGTCGCGGTCGGTTCGCAGAATGCGTGCGCCGCGGTCATGCAATGCATCGAGCACGAGTGCGTGCGGGTGTCCGAAGAGATTATGGCGGCCGCACGAAATCACGGCGATGCGCGGTTGCACGAGCTCGAGAAACCTGTGCGAGCTCGAAGTGCGGCTGCCGTGATGCGCGACTTTCAACACATCCGCGCGCAGCTCGCGATCGCCGAGCGTGATCTCAGCTTCGCGCTCGATGTCGCCGGTGAGCAGAAAGCGCCGGCCTCCGGTCTCGACGCGCAACACGATCGACGAATTGTTCTCCGGTGATTTGCGAAAGTTGATCTCGCTCAGATGCGCCGTGAGTTTCAGATCGTCGAACGCGAGCACATCGCCGTCGCGCACGAAGTGAATCGCCGATTGCGATGCGCGCGCGGCATCGAGCATGAGATGCGCGCAATCGCCGCGAAACCGTCGTGGCGAAATCCAGATCGTACCGACGCGCATCTCTTCGATCACGCGCGCGAGACCCGCGCAGTGATCGGGATGCGCGTGCGTGAGGACGGCGACATTGATGTGATGCACGCCGCGATCTGCGAGCAGCGAGAGCACGCGATCGCCGCGTCCACCGTCGACGAGAATCGTTCGCTCGCGCGTGCGAATCGCAATCGCATCGCCTTGACCGACATCGAGGAACGTCACGCGCGGATGCTCGATCTGTGATCGCGATTTCATCACCGCGGCGACGGTGGGAATCAGCAATGCGATCGTGAGTGCGAACGCGCGTGTGCGGCCTTGCAGATTCAACGCGAGCAGCGCGACGAATGCGCAGATCAGCATCGCGATGATCGGCGGTGACGCGAACCAGCCCGACATGCCGTAGTCGTTCAGAAATGCGCAGCCGCGATGCAGCAGGCGAATGATCTCGAAGACGAAGTCGTGCGGCCACGCGCAAGCGACGGCCGATGCGATCAACATCGCGAAGATGATCGGCGACATCAGCACCGTCACGATCGATCCGCCTAACGCGTACTGGTGGAAGTGAAAGAGCGTGAGCGGAGTGATTGCGACTTCGGCGGCGATGAGTGGTCCGACCGGACGCTTGAATCGCTTTCCGATGAACAGCAGCGCGCCCGCACCTGCGTACGTGAGATGAAACGAGACATCGGTGAGATCGCCGGGCTCGATGAGCAATCGCAGCAATGCTGCGACGCACCACAAGTTTTCGAGCGATGTCGGTCTTTTAAGAATTCGTGAGACCGCGTACAAACCGATGGCGATGCTCGCGCGCGACACGGACGCGGTTCCGCCGATGAACGGCGGCGCGAGCATCGCGAAGACGAGCAGCAGCCAGTCGGATGTGCGCGGCGCGTGCAGCCATCGCAGCAGCAATGCGAGCACCGCCGCGGCGAATGCGATCTGCAGTCCCGAGAAGACGAGCAGGTGATACGTCCCGCCGCGGCGAAAGCTTTCACGCAATTCGCGCGTGAGACGTTCGCCGCGGCCGAGGAGCAACGCTTGTGCGAGTGCGACCTCGTCGGGGTAATCGCGCGCGCGTCGTGCGAGTCGCATCGCCAGTGCGCGATTCCACGTCGATGGATGCCACCACGGCATCGTGCCGCTGTACGACATCAACTGCTCCGCTTTGATCGTGGCGATGAATTCGCGTCTGTCGCTGAGATGCAGCAGTGCTTCGGCGTGCAGCGTTCGCTGCATCGCGATCTCGCGAGGATCGAAGCGCGCGTAGACCGAGATCGGCGCATCGACATCGATGCCGTTCGCGCGGAAACGCGATGCGCGTAAGAGAAATGATTGCTCGCGCTCCGTCCATTCGCGCTCGATCGGGACGTCGATGGTGGTGAATCGATCCGATGCGAATTGCGGAAGCGTCGTCGATCGAATCGATAACGCGATGCCGAGAATCAGGAACAGCAAGTGGAGCGGTGCGCTCTTCGCGCACCGGTTGCCGAATGACTCGGCCGGCTGAGAGCCCGCCGCTCCACAGAGAACGGCGACGGCAAACAGCCCCGCGATCGCCCAGTACGGATTGACGAGCAGCGGGCCTAACGCGAGGCCGGCGATGAATGTAGTGAGTGTGAGTGCAGCAGGAACGTCATTGTGCACGCTCGAACGAGGAGAGCGTTTCGACGTGATGTGTATTCGGGAAGAGGTCGAGGAGGTCGAGCGTGGCCAGACGCCAGCCGGACGCGATCAGCCGGCTCGCGTCACGGGCGAAGGTTACGGGATCACACGAGAGGTACGCAATCTTTTCCTTCGTGCGTTGCGCGACGGTGTCGATGACGATGCGTTGTGCGCCGGCACGCGGCGGATCGAGAAACACGAAGTCCGCATCGCGCATGCTCGTCATCTGTTGTTCGACCGACGCGTCGATGACTTTCACGTGACGCGGAAGGTTCATGCGCGCGTAACGCGTCGAGACCGGCGAGCCTTCGATCATCGTGACGCGGTGAAAGTACTGCGCGATCGGTAAGGTGAAGAAGCCGACCCCGCCATAGAGGTCGTACGCAAGGTGACGTCCCGTCGTGCGTGATGCGTGGTGATCGACGAGACGGAGCATCGTGCCGAGGAGATGGCGATTGACCTGAAAGAACGCGCGCGTGTGGACGCGGTACGTGTAGGGATTGACGGTGATGCTGAGCTCGCGATCGTCGCGAATGAGTGTGTGCTCGACTTCCCACTGTTCGCCCTCGGAAGGATGTCGCGCGGTTTCGACGCCGACCACTTCGCACTCGGGCACGATCGGCACCACGCGATTGCTGCGCATCGCGTAGAAACCTACGGCATCACCATCGCGATGCAATCGCGAACGCAGTCGATAGTTGAGCGGCGATGGGTGCAGCGCGATCTCGGGCAACGTCGCGACATCGAACTTGCCGATGCGTCGCAGGGATTCGGTGAGAATCCTTCGCTTCGCATCGAGTTGTTTGTCGAGTCGCAACGCGGTCCAGTTGCAGCCGCCGCATTCATTCGCGATCGGGCACGGCGCAGCGCGACGCTGCGGACTCGGTGTGATCAGTTCTTCGAGATCCGCTTTCGCGAATCCTTTCTTCACCTCGTACAGGCGTACGCGCGCCACGTCGCCGGGAAACACGTTCGACGCGAAGATCGGAAAGCCGTCGATGCGGGCGATGGCATCGCCGCCGGCTACGAGCTCTGTCGGTTCGATTACAACGACTTCACCTTCACGCATCGGCATCAACTATAGAATCGCTGCCATGCGCATCGCACGCCTGATTGCAGTTCTCGCTCTTGTTCCGCTGCACGCATACGCCTGGGGCGCGAAAGGACACGCCGTTGTCGCCGAGGTGGCGGAGCGTGGGCTTTCGCCGAATGTTGCGGCGCAAGTGCGGCAGTTGACGTTCTCCGCGCCGCTGCGCGACATCGCGTCGCTCCCGGATGACTGGCGCGCGGATGAGACGAAAGGTCTGCGTCCCGGCGACACGGGCGCGCTGCACTACAGCAACATTCCGAACGATCAGGCGACGTTCGATCGTGCGCGCGATTGCAAGAACGATCAATGCGTGGTCGCGGCGATCGAAAAGTACGTGGCGATTCTGAAGGACAAGACGAAGTCGCGCGATGAGCGTCGCGAGGCGCTGATCTTCGTCACGCATTTCGTCGGCGACATTCATCAGCCGATGCACGCCGCGGGTGGTCAGGTGAAGGACGATCAGACGGGGCAGATGGTGATGGATCGCGGCGGCAATCTCGTTAAGGTTCGTTTCCTCGGCGTCGACACCAATCTGCACAGCATCTGGGACGGCGGCGTGATCGAGTGGGGCCCGGCGACGGTCGATGACTACGCCGATTACCTGCTCAAGTTCGAGATGCGCGGCCGTCCTGAGAGTGAGCTGCAAACCGGGACGCCGACGGACTGGATCAATGAGTCGCACTACGCGGCCGTGCACGATTCGTATGCGATCGGCAATGGCATGCTCGCCGGTCCGTACGCGCAGAAGAACATCGGGATCGTGTACGAGCGATTACTGCGTGGCGGGCTGAGGCTGCGGAAGGTGCTGGAGGACGCACTGCAATAGAAAAGTGGAGCGGCTGGCTCGTAGCCCGCCGGCCCCTTGATCCATTCGGCGGGCGAAGAGCCCGCCGCGCCCCCGATCCCTGCCGCCCGGACCCCGTCGGTGTGTTACAACGCCCCCCGCGAGGCAAGTCCCCCCGT
>JBQCJC010000336.1:0-4060 GCA_051953135.1 Thermoanaerobaculia bacterium
CTAGCGAGTCCAAACGGAATTGCGGATGCACTCGACAAAATGCAGCGATTACTGACATGGACGCAGCACTCGATTGCAGGTCGTCGCCGCGACTAGTCGAGCGGAAGCCCTGCCTCGGGGAGAATCTCGCTGGCCGCAGACGCTGCGAACGCGATCACCGCCCAGAGTTGATCCCTCGTGAGTGCCGGAAAATCCGCGAGGATGTCGTTCGCGGTCGAGCCTTCGGCGAGACTCGCGAGGATCGTCCGAAGCGATATTCGCGTGCCGCGAATCACTGGCACACCGCCGCAAATAGCGGAATCGCGAACGATGTAATGGCCAAAGTCGATCATGCAGGCAGATTCAAGCTGTGTGAAGACTCCCAAATCGTACCGCAGCCCTCACGTCTGGAGTTGCGAAAGAGTCTGCAAAATGAGCGAAACATCACGCGAATCGACAGGCGACTCTCGACGCGGGCTGGAAGCCGGCGCTCCGTCCTCGTTACCGCAGCGCTTTCACCGCGAGCATTGCCAGTAACGCGAGCATCGCCATCAGCGCCCACTCCGAGAGTGTCGGCACTGGTGCCGCGAGTGCGGCCGCGAACGGTGTGGTCGTCGTGTTGCTCGTCGTCGTGGTGAAGTTCGCGCCGCTCACGCTGGCCTGATTCGCAATGCTCGTCGCGGTTGGGTTCGTGACGTTCACATCGAACGCGATCGTGACGGAGCTCGACGGGTTAATCGTGCCGATGTTGACCGTCACATTCGACGGGCTGCTCGTGATCGATCCCTGCGTCGTCGTCACACTGCCGGAAACGAGTTGTGTATTTGGATCGAGCGGATCGTTCAGCACGACACTCGACGCCGGCGCGTTGCCGCTGTTCGTCACCACGATCGTGTAATGAATGGTGTCGCTGTCGACGAGTGATGCCGTTTTTGTCGCGGTGATCGCCGCGTTCAACGATGTCGTCGCGGTGTTCGTCTGCACCGTCGTGAAATTGGAGCCGCTGACGCTGCCAGTATTCGAAACCGTATTCGTCGGCGTCGTAACGTTCACGTCGAACGCGATCGTGACCGAACCGGCTGGCGCGATCGAGCCGATGTTCACGGTCACGTTCGTCGGCGTGCTCGTGATCGAGCCCTGCGTCGTCGTCACGCTGCCGGAAACGAGAGTGGTACTCGCATCGAGTGTGTCGGTGAACACGACGTCCGACGCCGTGCCGTTGCCGTTGTTCGTGATCACGACGACGTAGTGAATCGTGTCGCCGTCGACGAGTGATGCGGACTTCGTCGCGCCGATCGCGGGTGCGAGCGACGTCGTCGCGGTATTTGTTTGCACCGTCGTGAAATTCGAACCGCTGACGCTGCCCGTGTTTGAGATGCTTGTCGTCGAGCCGGTGATCGTCACGTCGAACTCGATCGTGACGGTGCTCGACGGCGTCATCGTGCCGATGTTGACCGTGACGTTCGTTGCGGTCGCTGTGATCGATCCGGAAGTAGCTGTAACCGAGCTGGTTACAATTGTCGTGTTCGGATCGACGGTGTCGCTGAACACGACATCGGATGCGTCGCCGGTGCCGTTGTTCGCAATCGTGATGACGTAGTGAATGGTGTTGCCGCTCAGAGCCTCGGTCTTCGTCGCGGTGATCGCGGGCGCCGGCACGATGCCGAAGTAATGACTCGGATCGCTCTCGGTGAACGCGCCGTACGTCGCCGAGGTCGCGTTGACCGTTCCGACGTTTGCGTACTGCCCGAGGATTGCGGTGCCGCTGGCGGTGCAGGTCATGGATTCCAGCGTCGCGAGCGTCGTCGCGGGACACGTCACCGTCACGCCCTGATCGTCGGTCACGCTGATGTCGGTGAGCGTTTCGTCCGCGTGATTCGTGACGACGTACGTCCAGTTCACCGTCGAGCCGACCGCGACATTCGGTCCCGGCGCCGTGTCCGCGTCGATACCGTTCGTATATTTCTTGACCGTGATCAGATCGCCGAGGTAGTAGCTCGAGTCGGAGATCGAAATGAGGCCGCCCGCCGGAAGTTGCGCACTCACCGTGCCGACATTCGTGTACAGCCCTGGCTGCGCCGTGCCGCTCCCGCTGCACGTCATCGTCGCGCCCGCGTTGAGCGTCGTCGAAGGACACGTGACGACGACGCCCTGATCATCGCTCACGCTCACGTTCGTCACGTTCGCGGGACCCGGATTTTCGATCACGTACGTCCACGTGATCGGCGTGCCTTCCGTGTAGCGCGGACCCGGAGGCGTGACATCGAGGCCGTTCGTGAACTTGTCGATGCGCAGCGACTGTCCGTAGTAATGACTCGGATCGGACGCGCTCACGTTCGTGAGACTCGTCGCGAACTGCGCGGTGACAGTGCCGGTGTTCGAGTACTGCCCGAGTTGCGCGATGCCGCTGCCAGTGCATGTCATCGTCGCGCCGACCGCGAGTGTCGTCGCGGGACACGTCACGGTCACACCCTGATCGTCCGTCACCGCGATGTTCTGCAACTCCTCGGAACCAACATTCGTGATGACGTACGTCCACGTCACCGTGCTGCCGCCCGGCACGATCGGACCCGGCGGCGTATCCGCATCGAATCCATTCGTGCGCTTCTCGAACGTCAGCGTCGGCGCGGTTTCGCCGAAGTAATGACTCGGATCGCTCGCGCTCACCGGACTGGAATCGGGCAACGTGCCGTTGACCGTGCCGATGTTCGTGTATTGCCCCGCGATCGCGGTGCCGCTCGCGGTACACGTCATGTCGAGACCCGCGTCGAGCGTCGTCGCGGGACACGTCACCGTGACTCCCTGGTCATCCGTCACCGCGATGTTCGTGATCTCGCGCGCGCCCGTGTTCGTGACGACGTACGTCCACGTGACCGTCGATCCGACCGTGACGAGCGGGCCCGGCGCAGCATCGGCGTCGAATCCGTTCGTGTACTTTTTGATCGCAACGTCCTGCGCGGCGCTGCTGAGCGTGACTGCGAAAAGAAGAACGAGAAGAAGCAAACGTCCAACACGAGTCATGGCCGCGCAAGTTACTCGTTTTTGTTTCCATGCGTGTGCATTTTTCGATGTGCCGCGTTGGGCACAGTCCGCGCATCCGTGGCCCGGTCATGGCAGCGAGAAAACAAAGCCGCACGTCGGCCACGGTCGCGAAACAACGAAAGATTCAGCGCGAGATCGACTCGAAACCTTCGTCGAAGTCGAGTAAGAAAGCTGTGCAGGCCGGTGCGCGCAAGCAGCCCGAGCCGCCGATGCCGAAGCAACATCAGGAAAAGCCGGGCATCGAAGCGAAGCTGAAGCCGCGTCCGCAATTTCGCAATCCGCACTACCTAGGCAGCGGCAAGCTCGAAGGGAAAGTCGCGCTGATCACCGGTGGCGATTCAGGCATCGGACGCGCGGTCGCGGTGCTGTTTGCGCGCGAAGGTGCGGACGTCGCGATCGTGTATCTCGACGTCGAGCAGATCGATGCGGAAGAAACGAAACGCGTGATCGAAGAAGAGGAAGGGCAGAACTGTCTGCTGATTCCGGGCGACGTGAAGGACGCGGAGTTTTGCGAGGAAGCGGTGCGTCGCACGATCGAAGAGCTCGGCGGACTCGATGTGCTCGTGAACAACGCCGCGTTTCAGGAGCACGCGGAACGTCTCGAAGACATCACCGAGGAACACTTCGAACTGACGTTTCGCACGAACATCTACGGCTACTTTTTCATGACCAAAGCCGCGCTCCCGCATCTCGAAGAAGGCAGCGCGATCATCAACTGCGGATCGGAAACGGGACTCTACGGCAACAAGATCCTGCTCGATTACTCCGCGACCAAAGGCGCGATTCACGCGTTCACGAAATCACTGGCGACGAACCTCGCACCGAAAGGCATTCGCGTGAATGCGGTTGCGCCGGGACCGGTGTGGACGCCGCTGAATCCCGCGGATCAGCCGAAGACGAAGATCTCCGAGTTCGGCAGTTCGACGTCGATGAAGCGTCCCGCGCAACCCGAAGAGATCGCGCCCGCGTTCGTGTTTCTTGCGTCGCCCGTCTGCTCGAGCTACATCACCGGAATCGTGTTGCCGGTGATGGGTGGCGT
>JBQCJC010000337.1:0-11490 GCA_051953135.1 Thermoanaerobaculia bacterium
CAGCGACGGGGTACGAATGCCGAATTTCATGAGCTTCCTCCGAAAGAGGAGAGACCCGATCGGAAGAAGTTTGTGGCGCCGTTAAGCTGCGCGCGCCGAAGGCGCGCGTCAGCTTCAACGCGCGTGCGCCTTCGTCTGCACCAATCCCTCAAACACCTGCAGTGCGAGATCGACGCGGCCCAGCGGCGCGGACACTTGCACGCCCGCCACGCGATCGCGCACGCGCTCGAGGGTTTCGCGAGCGATGGTCACGCCTTCGCGCAGCGCGTGCTCCTTCGACTTTTCGCTCGCGAGGCGCATGCGCTCCATCACATCGTCCGGCACGCTCACACCCGGCACTTCGTTGTTCATGAATTGCGCGTTGCGATACGAGAGCAGCGGCCAGATGCCTGCGACGATCGGCAGGTTCAGGTGCTCGATGCGGCCGAGGAAATGTTCGAGCTGGCGTACGTCGAAGACTGGTTGCGTGATCGCGTACTCCGCGCCGGCTTTCACTTTCCAATCGAGACGACGCAATTCGTGATCGAGATCGAGATGACCGGGATTCACGCCGACGCCGATCGTGAAGCACGTCGGCTCGCCGAACGGATTGCCGCCGAGATCGAGACCGCGATTCATCAGGCTCACCATGTTCGTGAGGCCGATCGAATCGATGTCGAACACCGCTGTCGCTTCGGGATACGGACCCATCTTCGGAGGATCGCCCGTGATCAAAAGCAAATTACGCAGACCGAGTGCGGCGCAGCCGAGGAGATCCGAGTGCATGCCGAGGAGATTGCGGTCGCGACAACAGTAATGAAGCACCGTCTCGATGCCGACGCGCTGTTGCAGCAGAATCTAGACCGCGATCGCGCCCATGCGATTTTGCGCACGCGGACCATCCTGCAAATTCACCGCATCTACGCCCGCGTCTTTGATCGACTGCACCGACGCCACCATCGCATCGGGATTCGGACCTTTCGGCGGCGTGATCTCGATCGTCGTCACGAACTCGCCGGCGGCGAGCTTACGCCCCCAGTTCGAGCGCGACGCGATCGGCTTCGGCTCCACGCCCACGCTCTTGTCGCCGTTCGGATCGCGCTCGACGATTACGAACGCGCGGCGCGGCGAAAGCGGACGCACCGCATCCGCCATCATCTTGATGTGATCCGGCGTCGTGCCGCAGCAGCCGCCGAGAAACTTCACGCCCTTGTGAATGAGCCGCTTCGCGTATTTCGCGAAGTAATCGGGCGACGCCATGTACATCTGCCGGCCGTTCACGTCGCGCGGCAGACCGGCGTTCGGCTGACACGAAATCTTTCGCGCCGTGACCGCGGCCATCTCTTCGATCGCATCGAGCATCACATCGGGACCGACCGAACAATTGAGACCGATGACGTCCGCGCCCGCGCGGTCGAGTTGCTGCGCCACGAAACGCGGCGTGTCGCCGAACGCCGTACGGCCATCGACACCGATCGTGAATTGCGCGACGACCGGCAGCGAGCAGATGTCGCGAATCGCGAGAATGGCCTGCTCCAGTTCCGCGACGTTCGAGAACGTCTCGCACACGAAAAGATCGACACCGCCATCGCGCAATGCGGTCGCTTGTTCGCGAAAGTAACCGCGCGCCTCATCGAGCGACGTCGGTCCATACGGTTCGATGCGAATGCCGAGCGGACCTAACGCGCCCGCGACGTACACGGAATCGCCCGCGGCTTTGCGCGCGATCTCCGCGGCCGCGACGTTGATGTCGCGCAATTCTTCCTCGATGCCGAAGCCGCGCAGCTTCACGCGATTCGCACCGTACGTATTGGTCTCGAGAATCTCCGCGCCCGCGCGGACGTACTGCTTGTGCACCTCGAGCACGATCTCCGGATTGCGAAGATTCAGCTCGTCGTAGCAGCGATTGATGAAGACGCCCTTCGAATAGAGCATCGTGCCCATCGCGCCATCGAAGAGATAAACGTGCTCGTCGGCAATTGCCTGGATGAAGTCCATAAAACGCTCGAAAAGAAAAAACCCCACGTCAAACGCGACGCGGGGCAGTTTGAAATCAACTCATTCGCGGCTCTTTAGCTTTTTTTAGGCTGGTTGCAAGCTGCCCCCAAATCACTCCAGCGCGCTCAGAGTAGGCTCGCACTGCGCGGAATGTCAAACGTGGCGGACACAAGCCGTGCGCACGCAACAAAGCACCAAATCGACGTGCGCGGCTCATCGAAGCGACGCGCGGTCCGCGATTAGTTCGAATTTATTCGAACCATTTCTTCATGCGATCGAAGAACCCTTCGACGTGCTGGCGTTCCTGATCGACATCGCTCGCCCAGCGGCGAAATTTGTCGAACGTGATCGCGGCCGGCTCGTCGAAGTGTTCTTCATCGAAGAGCACGCGTCGCACGATGCGGCCCATGATTCCGGTCGGGCAACGCCGCGTCGGCGCCGTTCCATCGAGATACACCTCGGTGATCGGCCCCGGACAACCTTCCTGCCACAGCATTCCGGATTGAGGATCGATCTCGCGAAACGTCACGCCATCGGGCGCTTTCGGATTCGCGAAGTCATGCGGCGTCGCGCTCATGTACGCGCCCCAGATCGGAATCGCGGCTTCGCTCGAGGACAATCGCAGCGGCGCACCGCGATCGAAGCCAACCCACACCGACGTGACCATGTCCGCGGTGTAGCCGACGAACCACGCATCGCGATAGTCGTTCGTCGTTCCGGTTTTTCCCGCGACCGATCCGAGTCCGTATTTCTTCAATCGAGTTGCGGTGCCGCGACGCACGACTCCGCGCAGCAACGTGTGCATGACGTACGCGGAGCTCGCATCGACGACGCGCTTTCGTTTCGCTTCGTGTTGATACAGCACCTTGCCGTGTGAATCGACGACGCGCGTGAGCAGATACGGCTCGACGAGCTCGCCGAGGTTGGGGAACGCGGTGTACGCGGCGGTGAGCTCTCGCATCGTCACTTCGGTGACGCCGAGTGGCAGCGCCGGAATGTCGCGCACTTCCTCGAAGCCGAACGCCTTCGCGGTGCTGACGACGCGACCCATTCCCGTGCGCTCGGTGAGTCGCACCGTCGGAACATTCAGCGAACGCTCGAATGCTTCGCGCAGCGTTACGCGTCCGCGAAACTGCTCGTCGTAATTCTGCGGCTCCCACGTGCGCTGACCCGCGAGCTCGATCTTCACCGGCGCATCGAGCAACAACATCGACGTCGTCGCTTTCTTCGAACGAATCGCGGCGAGATACACGAACGGCTTGAATGCAGAACCGGGCTGTCGATGCATCTGCGTCGTGCGATCGAACGACGAGCGTTGCATGTCGCTGCCGCCGACGAGTGCGCGCACGCCGCCGGTACGCGGATCGATCGAGTAGATCGCGACCTGCAGCGGCTCGACGCGCGCTTGCTGGCGAATCCAGTCGTAACGCGACACGAGTCGCTGCGCACCGCGACGCGCTTCGCGCTCCGCGGCGCGTTGCGCATCGGGATCGATCTCGCACACGATCGTCAGTCCGCCTGCCGCGACTCCACGCGCTCCGACTTCGCGCAGCACTTCGTTGCGCAGCGCGCGCAGATACCACGGGTACGGTGTCTCCGGCAGATTGCCGCGCGTGACGTCGACATCGTGTGCGATCGACTCGCGATACTGCGCGTCATCGATCCACTTGCGATCGCGCATCACCGCGAGAATCGCGTTGCGTCGCGCGCGCGTGATGTCGGGGCGCTTCTCCGGCGTGTCGCGATTCGGCGCGCGAATCATCGCCGCGAGCAGCGCGGCTTCATCGAGTCGCAACTGCTTCGGCGTTTTGTCGAAGTAGAGTCGCGACGCTTCATCGATGCCGAGCGTCGGCACGCCGTTGTGATGTCCGAGGTAAACGTCGTTGAGATAGAGCTCGAGGATTTCGTCTTTCGTGAATCGCGCATCGAGTGCGATCGCGAGCAAACCTTCGACGATCTTTCGTTTCCACGTGCGTTCATTCGAGAGAAAGCGTTGCTTCACGATTTGCTGCGGAATCGTCGAGCCGCCCTGCGCGATGCCGCCCGCGCGCACGTTCGTGAATGCAGCGCGCGCGATGCCGATCGGATCCACACCGATGTGACTGCGAAAGCGCACATCCTCGGCCGCGAGAAACGCATCGGCGATGTGCGGCGGAAGTTGTTCGAGCAACACCGGCGGTGTCACGCGCCAATCGTTGCCGTACACGCGCAGCACTTCGACGTTCTTCGCTTTCGCATTCGACACGATGCGCGTCGGCTCGCGCCAACTGTGTTCACCGAGCTCGCGCACGATGCGACGATCGAGCACGAACACGTAAATTGCGATCGATTCGCACGCGATGAACAACGCGATGATGATCGGAAGCGACCAACGCAGCACTCTGCGGCGTGACAAAGAAGTCATGTTCGACTATTGTTTTTCGTGCAACACGCACACCGAGTTGCGAATCATTGCAGCGAAGGTCTCTTGGAAAAAAGTACGGCTCCCCAAATCCGAAACTTTTGAGAGGAGATTCCCAATGGCTGCGAAGAAGAAAGCAGCGGCGAAAAAAGCCGTGGCGAAGAAGGGCGGAGCGAAGAAGGCTGCGCCCATGAAGAAGTCGGCGGCGAAGAAGGCCGCACCCAGCAAGAAGTCGGCGAAGAAAGCAGCACCAGCCAAGAAGGCTGCTGCGAAGAAAGCGCCGGCCAAGAAAGCTCCCGCCAAAAAAGGCGGAGCGAAGCGTCCGGCTGCTCGTGCAGCCGCCGCGAAGCGTCCTGCTGCCAAAGCTCCTGCTGCAAAGAAAGCCGGAGCGAAAAAAGGCGGCGCCAAGAAGTCCGGAAGTAAGGGCGGTAAGAAGCCGTCCGGCCCCGGACCCGTACGTCGCGCCGCAAAAAAAGCGCGTAGCGTGATCTCTCGCGTCGTCGAGCAGGTCACGGGCAACGCGCCGGAGCCGATGGCGGAAGTCATCGGTTCAACGGATAGCGGCAGCAACAACTAAAGTGAAGCGGCGGGCGAAAGCCCGCCGTTTTCATTTTGTGGCGATGACGCGCGTCATCATCCTGCCGTGTCTTCGAACGCTTTGCGAATGCGTTTCGAGAAGTACTTCGACGGCAACCCGCCTTTCCACGTGCGCAACTGCTTCGCTTTCTGGAACGACTGCACGGCGGCTTTCTTGTAGCTCTCGTCCGCTTCGAATGCGTACTGCGAGTATTGCGATGCGCCGAGGAACGCCCACACCCAGCCGTTCGTCGGCATCTTGCGCGTGAGCTGTTCGAAACGACGCGCGGCATCATCGAACTCGCCGGCGAAATACAACTCCAGCGCGCCGCGCAATTCTTCGCTGTGATCTTCGAGTGCTGCATTCGCAGCAGCAATCGGCTTCGGCGTGATCGATGTCGTCGTTGGAATCGGCGTCGGCGTCACAGGAGTCGCGACACTCGGCGCCTGCGCGAGATCCGCGAGATCGCCCGCGTTGTCCGCGAGTTGAATGACGTTGTTCAACTCATCATTCGTGCGCGCACTCGCACTGCGCGTCGTCGCATCCATGAACATCGTCATGGCCTGCTGATACTGCGGCGAGTTTCCCGCGCGACGTTGTTGCGCCGCCTGCAACTTCGCTTTCGTGTTCGCGAGCGCACCGGCAGCGCGCGTGCGCAATGCAGGATCGATCGATGGCGTCACAGGAGTTGGCGTCGGACGCACCGGCTCGGCGGTTTGCGTCGGAGTCGGACGCGCGGGCTCCGGCGCGGGTTCATTCGCGGCGGCGAGTTGTCGCTTCGCGCGATCGAGATGCGTGCCGATGGGACCGAGATCGAGCTCGCCGGGACCACTCGTCCGCTCGAGATCGTTGATCGCCTGTTCGTACTGACCGGTGTTGAGATACGCGATGCCGCGGTAGTAGTACGGGTGATAGTTGATGAAGATCGTGCTGTACGTGCGCGCGCGATTGTTCTCGCTCTTGTTGCCCGCGATCGCCGACGTCATCTTCGCGACGACCGTCTTCCAGTTACCGGCTTTCGCAGCGGCGATACCCGCGTCGTAATCGTCGTACCACGATGCATGCGCGGACGTCGCCGCGAAGACGAAGAGAAGCAGCGTGAAGGAAAGGGTCTTACGGTTCATGGCTTCTTCGTCACTTCGTTCGTGAGTGCCTCGAGATCGACGTCGCTCATCGGCACCTGCTGCGGCGTGGCTTTGCCTTCGTGAATGTTGACGCTGACGGTTTTCGATTCACCAGTCGGGCCGTTGAGTGTGACTTCGTATTCGCCCGGCTTGAGCACGACGCGCGTCGGCGTCGCACGCTCATCACTCTTCAGCGGCACTTCCGCCTGATCGTTCTTGCTGACGATGCGATCGAGCTCACCCCACGGCGATGCGGACAACAACAACACTCCATGTCCCGGTGGAATCGCGAGCGGCACCGGCTGCGGTGCGGTGCTCGTGATGTCGGTGCCTGCAGTCGTTGTCGTGACGACCGGCGTCGGCTCGGGTTTGCGCGTCATGACGTACACGCCCGCGAGCAACGCGATGATGACGACCGCGGCGATCGCAGCGATCATCGTGGTGTTGCTCTTCTTCGCAGGCGGCATCGCGATCTGCCGCTCGAGCACCGTCGCCTCGGCAGCCGCTTCGCCAAACTTCATCTTCGCTTCGACCGCCGTCGGCGCCGCGCCGGCTGCATCGAGGCGCTCCATCACCGTCTGCTCGTTGCTGCCGATCGTCTTCGGCGATGGCGTTGCCGGCGACGTGAGATGACGTTCCATCACCGTCGCTTCATCACTCGCAGCGCGAGTGCCGGTGGGAACACCAGGCATCGTGCTGCCCGGAATCGTTCCGCCCGCGTACGTCTGTTGCGTCGGCTGCGCTCCGCTCGCCGTGACCATCGGCGACGTGCCGGTGATCTTCGGCAAGTCCGCGAGTGTCTGCGCGCCACTGAGCGTGACCATCTTCTCGCCAACGCCGTACTTTTGATCCGGCGCGATTGAGGTGCGAATGCCTTCGAGTGCTTCCGCAAACTCACCCGCGGTCGCGTAGCGTTGATCGCGATTCTTCTCGAGCGATCGCATGATGATCTGCTCGAGCGACGGCGGAACTTTCACCGCGGGATTCAGTTCGCTGATCGGCGCAGGCTTCTCGGTGACGTGCTTGAGGATGTAGCCGTGTGGATTCGTCGCCTGGAAGGGCGCACGACCCGCGAGCATCTCGTACATCACGATGCCGAACGAATAGAGATCGCTTCGCGGATCGAGATGCTCGTTTTCCTTGAGAAAACCGGCCTGTTCGGGCGATGCGTATTTCAGCTTCCCCAGGAACATGCCGGTCTGCGTGAGACCCTGACCGCCTTCGCCTTCAGCCATCGTTTTCGCGATGCCGAAGTCGATGACCTTCACCATCAGTTTTCCGTGATGATCCTGCGACAACATGATGTTCTCGGGCGAGATGTCGCGATGGATGAGGCCCATCGAGTGGAGATGCTCGAGACCGTGCAACGCCTGAATCGCGATCTCGACCGTGAGTCGCGACGGCATCGCGCCGTTCTGCGCGATCCACTTCTGAATGTTCGTACCGTCGATGAACTCCCAGACCATGTAGTACGACCCGTCCTCGAGCTGGGCGAAGTCGTAGAGCATGGCCAGGTTCTTGTCTTTGATCATCGTGGACGTGCGCGCTTCCTGAAGAAAGCGCTGCAGTCCCTGATCGTCCTGCGCCACGTTCGGACGCATGATCTTGATCACGCGCAGTTCATTGAGATGGATGTGGCGGACCTTGAAGATCTCGCCCATACCACCGACGCCGAGGCGATCGATGATCTGGTACTTGCCGTCGAGCAACCGCGACGAATACGTGCGCTGAAAGTTCGTCACGCGCTCGCTGCAATGCGGGCACATGTCGTAACTCGCATCGATCGGCTGTTTGCATCGAAGACAGTTGATCTGATTCATCGGGGCTCCGTAAGAACGACAGCTAGTGATCTCTCAAGACGAAACTGCAAGCCGGATCGGCGCCGAAGCGCACGACGTCGCCGGCCTTCAACACGACGCGATCGATGCGCGTGTTGTTGACATACGTTCCATTCGCGGACTGCAGATCTTCGAGCACCGGTCCCCGTCCCGCGACGGTGATGCGCGCGTGACGTCGCGACACCGCCGGATGCGCGAGCACGATCGAGCACGTGCGATCGCGACCAACCATCACGCTGTCTCCGCTGATCGCATGCTTCTCACCGGTCTCCGGTTTCACGTTCACGAGCGTCCAGTGCTTCGGCACTTCGGGAACCGGTGCAGGCTTCGTGATCGGTTCCGGCATCGGCACATCGGCGACCGGATGTTTGCTCGTCGGCGCGAGTGGTTGTCGCGCGTTGTACTCCTCGAGCGCTTCGAAGAATTCGCGCGCGGTCTCGAAGCGCTGATCCATGCGCGGGTGCATCGCCTTCACGACGATCGCTTCGAGCTCTTTGTCGATCTCGGGACGCAACACGCTCGGGTTCTGTTTGTCGCCGCGATAAATCGCGTCGATGAGTTTCGGCAGTGATCTGCTGTTGAACGGCAGCACGCCGGTGAGCATCTCGTACAGCACGACGCCGGATGAATAGATGTCGCTCTTCGCGCCCGCGTCTTTCGGTTCGCGAATCTGTTCGGGCGACATGTAGTGCGGCGTGCCGAGAAGGAAACCGGATTTCGTGAGCACCGTTTGTCCGCTCGTGCCGCCGCCTTCGCGAATCTTCGCGATGCCGAAGTCCGTCACCTTCACGGTGCCGGTCTTCTCGCGAATGAGATTCGCGGGCTTGATGTCGCGATGCGTGATGCCTTTGCCGTGCGCGTAGACGAGCGCTTCGAGCAAACACTGCGCGACTGCGATCGCATCGGCGAGCGGCAATGCGCCGCGCTCGGTGAGCAGAATGTCGACGGGCGTGCCTTCGACGAACTCCATCACGAGCACGGCGCCGGTGTCGTTGTTGATGAATTCGTAGAAGCGCGTGATGTAGCGATGGCGCAGCTTCTCGAGAATCGCGGCTTCTTTGATGAAGCGCTTTCGCGCCGTCGCATCGCCCGCGAGCTCCTCGGACATCACTTTGAGGACCACGGGAAATCCGACCGGCAACACGTTCGTCGCCTTCAGCGCCTTGCCGACGTACACGTGCGACATGCCGCCTTCGCCGATCTCACGTTCGATGAGGTAACTGCCGATGGTGCTGCCGATGAGCGACGAGATCATTTCAACAGACCCTCGTCATCCCAATGGAATCCATCGTGACAGAGAGGCATGAACAAAAATCGATGGGATCCAATACGAATCACGTCCTTGCCGGCGAGATCGCGCCGCGGCTCGATCTCGTTTTCATTCACGTACGTGCCGTTCGTGGAGTTGTGATCCATGAGGATGAAACGTTTCTCGTCCGGACGAAACACGAGATCGGCGTGATGCGAGGAAGCCTGATCGTCATTCACGACGATGTCCGAACGGCGATCGCGTCCGATGACGTTGCGGCCCAGGCGAATCGCGTACGACTCACCGCGCGTCGAGCCATTCAATCCAACGAGCCAGCCGACGACGTAGCGTTTGCCTTGCGCGGCGATCTCTTGTCTCGATGCAGCGACGGTGCGCTCCGCGGGTGGCAGCGGAATGGCGATTGCGGACGGTGATGTGCCGCCGGGTCCGACACGCGCCATGTGCGCAGTATTGGGACGCGGTTGCGGAGGAGGCTGAGCAGGCGCGGCAACCGGCGATGCAGCAGGTGCGAGCGATGGCGCGGCCTCAGGCGCACGCGGACGAACGACCGGGATCTCGGGCTCGCTCTGATCCTGGGGACAGTACGGACACAGGTCCCACGATTCGTCGATGAAGTGCCCGTTGTCACACCTCTTATCAGCCACGCATCGTCCTCACGAGTGAAATGCCACCGCGACGGCGTTGCGGCCGCCGAAGTAGATGATGTCTCCGTCCTGAAGGAATCGCCTGTCGATCTTCTGGTCGTTGACGTACGTACCGTTCGAGGAATTCCGGTCGATCAGCAATACTTTGCCGTCGATCGAAACAACCTCGGCGTGGAGTCGCGAGACCTTCGGATTCTCCAATACGATCTCACAAATCGATGATTCTCGCCCGATCCGGATGCCCGATCCACCGAGCCCGAGTTTCTCTCCCGCGCGCGTGCCGTTGAGGATCGTGAAGCGCCCGAGCATTCCGTTCGCGGAGAGCAACACGCCCTCCGGCGCAACGACCGACTCGACGGTCGACCCTTTCAACACATCGGGAATCGGTCTTGGCTTGCGCGAGCGCACGACGAGCCACGTCGCGAAGATCAACGTTGCGACGGCGATGACGATCACGCCGCCGGTGGCGATCGGATGCAACTGCCACGGCGGCATCGATTGAATCGCGCGATCGGCATCGCGTCCGAAGCGAATGAGATCGGGTGAGTTCGGATAGATCTTCGCCGCGCGCAGCAGCTCGACCTTCGCGGTCATCCACTTTCCTTCGTTCGCAGCATCGAGCGCGGCTCGGTAACGCGCGTTGAATTCGCCGCTCGTGCTCGCGGCGATCTTCGCTTCCGCGAGCATCTGCTTCGCGACATTGATCGGCACGAGGAACTTGATCTGCTCCGCGCTCGTGTGTCCCCACGTCGAGATGCCGATTGCTTCGCCGCGCACGTTCACCGCGGGACCGCCGGAGTTGCCGCGGTAAATCGCGACATTCGATTGCAGCACCGGCGTGTTCGCGACGTTGCGTTTGATCGCGGTGATCGTGCCGGGATTCACGGTTGCTTCGAGATCGCTGTCGCGCGACAACCATCCGCCGATTACATCGTCGGTGCTGCTCGCAACGGCGGGATACCCGACAGCCCAGATCGATTCACCGACCTGCACCGTCTCGCTGTCGCCTAACGAAATGACAGGAAGATTTTTTCGCGCGACCTGCAGCACCGCGAGATCGGTTCCGCGCTGATTCAACGCCGGAGAGTAACGACGAATCGTGTACGGCAACGTCTCGCCATTCGACAACTCGACCTGACTCACGACTTTCACATTCGCGATGCGACCCGATGCCGCAAGCGGCGCGACATACTGATCGAGCTCTTCGTCGCGATAGACGTTGCGCAATGTCTCGATCGGAAAGTGCCGCACGAGCGCTGCGATCGCTCCGTTGCGTACGAGATCGCGATCGATCTGCGCACGATCGCGCGTCGGCGCAACGACGTGACCCGAGGTGAGGATCACGCCGTCGGGATGAATGATGAAACCACTGCCGGAACCACCCGCACCAGTTTCGACGACATGCTCGCCCGGACCTACTTCGCGCGCACGCAACTCATTGCCGTCTTTGCGCAGCGCGGTTTCGATTTGTGTGATTGCAGAAGCGGGATAGTGAAACTCCGCCGTGGCGTATGCGCTCACGCGCACGACCGCGGGCTTCACGGCGTACGCCATTTTCTGGACATCATCGAGACGCGGGACATCGTGTTTGCAGGCTGTGAAAACGAAGAGCCGACGGCGCGAACGTCGCGCACGGGGCGCGCCGGCGCCTTCGCCGGC
>JBQCJC010000338.1:0-2464 GCA_051953135.1 Thermoanaerobaculia bacterium
CAGCTCGGCGATCTCGAATGTCTCGGAACGATTGCCGACGCGGAGCGCGTAGTGAAAGAGCACGGCATCGATCACGTGTTCGTCGCACTGCCACACGCATCGTCGGAAGCGATGATGGAGTTGCTCGATCGTCTCGTGCGCAATCTCGCATCGATTCACGTCGTGCCCGATCTGCTGCAGGTCATGGTGCTGCGCTCGCGCGTCGAAGATCTCGACGGATTGCCGACGATCAATCTCTCGGACACGCCGCTGGAAGGCTGGAGCCGTTTCGTGAAGCGCGCATTCGATCTCGTGGTCGCGATCGCGGCGCTGGTCGTGTTTGCGCCGGTGATGCTGCTCATCGCGCTGCTGATCTGGCTCGAAGATCGCGGTCCGATTTTCTATCGACAGATCCGCATGGGGCTCGATGGCAAGCCGTTCGCGATGGTGAAATTCCGCTCGATGCGCGTCGGCGCCGAGCAGCAGACCGGCGCGGTGTGGGCGGAGAAGAACGATCCGCGACGCACGCGCGTCGGGCGCTTCATCCGCGCATGGTCGCTCGATGAGTTACCGCAGCTCTGGAATGTGCTCATCGGCGAGATGAGCGTGATCGGCCCACGACCCGAGCGCCCCGAATTCGTCGAACAATTCCGCACCGAATTCCCGCACTACATGCTGCGCCACAAAGTCCGCGCAGGAATGACGGGATGGGCGCAAGTGCACGGATGGCGCGGCAACACGTCGATCCGCATGCGCATCGAACACGATCTGTATTACATCGAGAACTGGAGTCTGTTGTTAGACCTCAAGATATTGGGATTGACGGTACTCCATGGCCTGAAGCATGAGAACGCGTATTAACGAGTGATGAATGATGAGTGATGAATGATGAACTGCGCGGCAAGGACGTGCGGTCATCTCAATGGCCGTGAGATCTTGCCCCGACGTTCATCGCTCATCGCTCATCACTCATCACTCGTTCCCGCGATGCGGCCGCCCACAAGGGACGGCCGATCGATCTCCCTAATTCCCAAACTCCCACGCCACCTTCTTCAACACTCGATCCACTCGCTCCACCAGCTGCTGGATGTCCTTCTTCGCGTGTGCGGCGGAGAAGAATGCGGCTTCGAGTTGCGAGGGCGGGAGGTACACGCCCTCGGCGAGCATGAGGTGGAAGAAGCGCGCGAACTTTTCGCGGTTGCTCGTGTTCGCGGAATCGAAATCGGTGATCGGACCTTCGGCGAAGAAAATCGTCCACATCGAGCCGACGCGATTGATCGTCAGCGGCACGTTGTGTTTTTCCGCCGCGGCTTTCACACCATTCTCGAACTCGCCGCTGCGCTCTTCGAGATCGTCGTAGATCGACGAGTTGCGCAGCACGCTGAGCGTCGCGCGGCCTGCAGCGACCGCGACCGGATTTCCCGAAAGCGTTCCGGCCTGATACATCGGTCCGAGCGGCGAGACGAGCTCCATCAACTTGCGTGAGCCGCCGTATGCGCCGATCGGCATTCCGCCGCCGATGATCTTGCCGAGGGTGGTGATGTCGGGCTTGATGTTGAACCGTTGCTGCGCCCCGCCGTACGCCACGCGGAAGCCCGTCATCACTTCATCGAGAATCAGCAGCGCGCCGAACTCGTCGCAGATCGCGCGCAGCCCTTCGAGAAATCCCGGCTGCGGCGGAATGCAACCCATGTTGCCCGCGACCGGCTCGACGATGATCGCCGCGACTTCGTTCGACATCTGCTTGCGCACATCTTCGAGATCGTTGTAGCGCGCGATGAGCGTGAGATTCGTCAGCTCCGTCGGAACGCCGGCGGAGTCCGGAACATTGAACGTTGCGCCGCCCGATCCTGCTTTGACGAGCAGCGAGTCGACGTGACCGTGATAGCCGCCTTCGAACTTGAGAATTTTCGAGCGTCCTGTTGCCGCGCGTGCAAGTCGCAACGCGCTCATCGTCGCCTCCGTACCGGAGTTGACGAGACGGACCATCTCGATCGACGGCACGGCTTGAACGACCATCTCCGCGAGATCGATCTCGCCCGCGGTCGGCGCGCCGAACGAGAAGCCGCGCGTCGCTGCCTTCTTCACTGCTTCGACGACGTAACGATGACCGTGACCGAGAATCATCGGACCCCAGGAGCCGACGCAGTCGATGTACTGAAGATTGTCCGCATCGAAGATGCGCGAACCTTGCGCCATCTCGATGAACAGCGGCGCTCCGCCCACTCCGCGGAACGCACGCACCGGCGAATTCACGCCGCCGGGAATCACATCCTGAGCACGTTGAAAGAGACCTTCGGATTGCTTCGCCATAATCGGCGCGGATTATACGAGGCGTTGCATGACGCGCATTTCGAGCGCCGCACATGAGGTCGTGATGAGGATCACCAGTGGAGGGGGGGGGGGGGGGGGGGGGGGGGGGGCCCCGGCTAAGAATGGGGCGCGGCCACCACGCCCGCCCCCCACCCAACCCCCAACAAAAACC
>JBQCJC010000339.1:0-2848 GCA_051953135.1 Thermoanaerobaculia bacterium
TCGGCAACCCCGAAACGACCACCGGCGGCCGCGCGCTCAAGTTCTACTCGTCGGTGCGCGTCGACATCCGCCGCACGAATCAGATCAAGGAAGGCGAAGAAGTCGTCGGCTCGCGCGTGAAGGTCAAGATCGTCAAGAACAAGGTGGCCGCACCGTTCCGTCAGGCTGAGTTCGATGTCGGCTACGGCGAGGGCATCTCGAAAACGGGCGAGCTCCTCGACATCGGGATCGAGAACAAGCTGATCGAGAAGTCCGGCTCCTGGTTCTCGTACGGCGACGTCCGCCTCGGTCAGGGCCGCGAAAACGCCAAACTCTTTATCAAGGAAAATCCGGATCTCTCCGCCGAGATCGAAGGCAAAGTCCGCCGCCTTCTCGGGATCGGCGGCCCGGATCTACAGGTCATCCAGGGCGGCGAGCCGGCCACGCCGGCGAAGCCCGAGCGGATGGTTCGTAAATGACAGGCAGTCAGGCCTGTCATCCCAAGCGCAAGCGAAGGATCTGATTCAAAGGCAGTCCTCACACTCACACACGCAAAGGGCGAGTCCGCAAGGACTCGCCCTTTGTGTTTTGATGCGCGTCGCATGCGACTCGATCAGGCTGTGGCCGCGCGCTATCCCGAACTCTCGCGACGCAAGGCGCGCGAGCTGATCGCGGCAAAGCGCATCTTCGTGAACGATCGTCCCGTTGGCGTCGCGTCGCGCGAAGTGAGCGAGCGCGATCGCATTACGATCGCCGAAGAACTGCCGGAGCTCGAGATCCTTCGCGAAACAGCGGACTGGGTTGCGGTGAATAAGCCGAGCGGCATGCCCACGCAACCTTCGCGCGATCGCAAACAGCGATCGCTCGAAGAATTGCTGCGCATTCGCTATCGCACGATTCATCTGATTCATCGCATCGACACGCAGACGAGCGGTGTGGTCGTGTTCGCGAAACACAAGAAGGCCGCGGCGGAGTTGTCGCAACTCTTCGCATCGCGCGCGATTCGCAAAACGTATCTCGCACTCGTCGAAGGATCACTTGAAGGCGAGCGCGTGATCGAGACACCGATCGATGGCAAGAGTGCGTTGACGCACGTGCGACCGATTCACACGATCAACGACACCACATTGATCGAAGCCGACATCCTCACCGGCCGCACGCATCAGATCCGAATTCACATGCAGTCGATCGGACACTCGGTGGTTGGCGATCGCAAGTATGGTTCGGCGCGCGGCGGCAGGCTCATGCTGCATGCGTGGAAGCTGGCACACGAAACATTCGGTGGCGCGATCGTGTCGCCGCCTCCGCCGGAGTTGCGCATCGCGGCATCCTGATACGATCGCCGCGCCATGGAAGAAACAGTCATTCGCGCAACGACGGTGGTGTGCGTGCGACGCGATGGTCAGGTTGCGCTCGCGGGCGACGGCCAGGTCACGGTCGGCAACACCGTCATGAAGCACGGCGCCGCGAAAGTGCGCCGCCTCTATCACGACAAGATTCTCGCGGGCTTCGCCGGCTCCGCGGCAGACGCATTCGCATTGTTCTCGCGCTTCGAAGCGAAGCTCGAGGAGTATCGCGGCAACATGGAGCGCGCGGTCGTTGAACTGGCGAAGGACTGGCGCATGGACAAGTATCTGCGCCAGTTGCAGGCGATGCTCATCGTCGCGAACGCGGAGCGCGCGTATCTCATCAGCGGCACCGGCGATCTCATTCAACCCGATGACGGCATTCTCGCAATCGGCAGCGGCGGACCGTTCGCGTTGTCCGCCGCACGCGCGCTGATGAAGCATACGAGCATGACCGCGTCGGAGATCGCCAGGGAGTCGCTGCGCATCGCGTCTGAAATCTGCATCTACACGAACGACAACATCACGGTCGAGAGTCTGTAATGGTCATCCAATTGCCCGGTACTCCCGAAGAGTCGTATCTCAACGCCGAGCGTCTGACGCCGAAGGAAATCGTGCGCGAGCTCGACAAGTACATCGTCGGTCAGCGCGCGGCGAAGCGCGCGGTGTCGATCGCGTTGCGCAATCGGTGGCGGCGACAGCAGCTTCCCGCGGACATGCGCGACGACATCGCGCCGAAGAACATCATCATGATCGGGCCGACGGGCGTCGGCAAAACGGAGATCGCGCGCCGTCTCGCGAAGCTCACGCGTTCGCCGTTTTTGAAAGTGGAAGCGTCGAAGTTCACGGAAGTCGGCTACGTCGGCCGCGATGTCGAGTCGATGGTTCGCGATCTCACCGAGATCGGCGTGAAGCTCGTGAAGGATGAGAAGAGTCGCAGTGTGCGCGAGCAGGCAGAGCGCAATGCACGCGAGCGCATTCTCGACATTCTTCTCCCCGATTCGCGCCCGCCGCGTGCGCGGCCCGCGTTTGTCGCGGAGCCGGAGCCTGCAGAAGGGTTATCGAACACGGAGACGCGCGAGAAGCTCGGCCGCTGGCTCGATGAGGGAAAGCTGGACGAGCGCGAGATCGACGTCGAGGTGAAGGAGCAGGGTTTTCCGTCGTTCGAGATCTTCACGCCGCAGGGTGTCGAAGAGATGGGCGTGAACATCAAGGACATGATGGGCGGGATGTTCGGCGGGCGCTCGAAGCAGAAGAAGATGCGCGTCGGCGATGCGCGCGAAATCATCATTCAGGAAGAAGCGGAGAAGCTCGTCGATCAGCAGAACGTCGCGCGTGAAGCGATCGAGCGCGTGGAGCAAAGCGGAATCGTGTTTCTCGATGAGATCGACAAGATCGCGGGACGGCAGAACGCGTCGCATGGTCCTGACGTTTCGCGCGAAGGGGTGCAGCGAGATCTGCTGCCGATCGTCGAAGGGACGACGGTGAATACGAAGTACGGGATGGTGAAGACGGATCACATT
>JBQCJC010000340.1:0-2556 GCA_051953135.1 Thermoanaerobaculia bacterium
CGACGGCATCGTCTTCGTCGCCGACTCGCAGCAGGCGATCCTCGATGCGAACGTCGAGAGTTTCAAGAACCTGCGCGAGAACCTCGCCGAGATCGGCGTCGCGCTCGACGAGATCCCGACCGTCATTCAACTCAACAAACGCGATCTGCCGAACATCGCGCCGATCAATACGATCATGGACGCGCTCGATCCCGAGCGAAGGCTCGAGCATGTCGAAGCAGTCGCGTCGCGCGGCGAAGGCGTTTTCGAAACGCTGAAGCTCATCTCGAAACTCACACTGCGCACGCTGCGCAGAAGAATGACCGGCGAAGAGCCTCTGCGTCCTGCGCCCGCTGCACGCGTCGCGCAGTTCCGCGTGCAGAGCAACGAAGCATCGCCGAGCCCCGCGCGCACGATCGCGCAATCGACGCCGATTCCTGCAGTCGCGGCCACCGCGCTCGCGGAACCGCAACCCGTGTACGCGCCGCCCGCGGCCGCGGCATTTGATCCCGATGCCACGGTCGCCGCTGCGAGTCTCGATCGCAACATCCTCGCGCAGGTTCCGGTTGCCGAACCGGAACCAGTGGAACCAGAGCCCGAACCGATCGCGGAAGCACCCGAGATCGAGTTCGAGACTGAAGAACCGGAAGTCGTCGACGAGATGCCGGATCTCGAGATGCCGTCCACATCACTCGATGACGTCATCGCGGCTGCGCAACCGCAGCCTTCCGCGCCCGAGCCGGAGATCGAGTTCGTTCAGACCGAGAAGCCGCAAAAAGTCGAGGAAGTGAAAACCGTCAAGGTTCGCTCGTCCGTCGACGTGATGGCCGAGCTCGAGGCCTTGCGCAAACGCGCCACGAACACCAGCCCGAAATCGTCGAAGCGAGATCCGCTCGCCGATCTCGCCAGCCTTCGCCCCAAACGCGACCTTCATCGCAACGCCAGCCTCTCCCTTCCCGCCGACGCTCTCGCGAAGGCGAAAACCGTTCGGGTTACACTATCGTTCGAGGACGCGGAGTCGGGCCTCGTCGAGAGCCACGAGCAAGTCGTGGAGCTCGGCGACACCACCGACGCCCAGAGCCTCTCGGTCAACCTGAAAATCGATCTCGCCTGACACAAACGAAAAGCGAGGGAGGGGGCGCGGATGCGCAACACATTGCTGTTGGCTGTGGTGAGTTTGTTTATCGTCGCTTGCGCGACATCCACACCCGCTCCGAGCTCGGTGCCTGCCGCTGCCGTCAATGCGAAGCCGAGGATCTCGGCGCAGATCGATGCGGACGAGTTTCGCAAAGAGCTCGAAAACGCCTACACGCACATTCTCTCGCGCACCGACGCGAAAACCGCGCCGGCCGACGCACAAGTCGTCGATCTCGAAGCCGCGGCATCGATCGACATCCCGCAACACCGCACCATCGACTCCGCCGTGCGCCTCTTCAGCGTCGACATGAAGGACAGCATCCAGGCATCGCTCCTTCGGTCCGCGTACTACAAAAACCTCATCGACAAAGCGCTCGCCGAACAGAAGCTGCCGAAAGGCCTCGCCTACCTGCCGGTAATCGAAAGCGCGTATCTCACGAAACTCACCTCGCGCGTCGGCGCTCACGGCATCTGGCAGTTCATGCCCGAGACCGCACGCGAGTACGGACTGCGCGTCGACTGGTGGATCGATGAGCGCGCCGATCCCGAGCGCTCCACGAAAGCCGCGGCGAAGTATCTGAAAGACCTCCATCGCATGTTCGACGACTGGTCGCTCGCGCTCGCGGCGTACAACTGCGGACCGGGCCGCGTGAAGCGCACGCTCCAGGACGCGGGCGCGAAAACGTTCTGGGAACTGCTCGATCAGGGACTGCTGCCGAAAGAAACGCGCGGCTACGTGCCGACGTTCTACGCCGCGCTGCAGATCGCGACCGATCCCGAAGCGTACGGCTTCGAGCTCGGAGCGCCGGTGGACATCGAAGAGAAGCACGTCGACGTCGCCGGACCGGTCTCGCTCGAATACATCGCCGAAGTCACGGGCGTCGATCAGGATCGCCTGAAGGAGCTCAATCCGCAGCTCCGCCGAGGCGTCGTTCCTCCGGGACGCGCTTCCGTACGGGTGCCCGCGAGAGTCGCCACGGCGCTCGAAGCGCGTGCCGATTCGCTGCGCGACGAAGACGCCTACGTGAAGTACTGCTCGTTCCGCATGCGCGAAGGCGATTCGCTCAAACGCCTCGCCCGCGCGATCGGCTCGAAACCCGAAACGATCCTGGCGATGAACGGTCTCGACGAGAACGATCGCCTGCGCACCGGCACGCAGCTTTATCTTCCGGTCCGCGCGCGCGAGCTCGGCAATCTTCTCGCGCACAGCAACAACACCGAGTACTACTACGCCGTGCGCAAAGGCGACACGCTCTACTCGATCGCGAAGAAGAATGGCCTCAGCGTGAGCGAGCTTCGCGAGCTGAATGATCTCAACAAGAACGCGAAGCTGAAGATCGGACAAAGGCTGCGGGTCGAGGGCGCGCGGACGATGACGGCCGGGGGCATGTAGTTGACGGTTGTCGGTTGTCGGGTGTCGGGAGGCCACCGCCCCACCAC
>JBQCJC010000341.1:0-4064 GCA_051953135.1 Thermoanaerobaculia bacterium
CCGCTTGCAGCGCGCGCAACACATCCAACATCCCGTGTCCCTGAAAATAGCGCTCGCGTCCTAAGTCCGTCGCGGTGTCGCACAAGATCTTTTTGATCCGCGCGGGATTGCCGATCAACTCCTGATGTCGCGCCATCAGCAGTGCCGCGGCGCCGCTCACGTGTGGTGCGGCCATGCTCGTCCCGTCTTTCACACCCGAGCTGTCGCTGCGAATCGGCGACATGATTTTTTCGCCTGGTGCAACGAGGTCGGGCTTCACGCGACCATCGCCCGTCGGACCACGACTCGAGAAGTAACTCACGCCGTACGTGAACGGCTTGAAGCGATGCGTGGCGCCGACGGTGATCACGGAATCGGCGTTTCCCGGATCGACAATGCTGATGCTGTTGTACGCCTCGGCCGTTCCCTCGGGCGTCGAGTACCGGCGATGTCCGTAATTTCCCGCCGCGCTGACGACGACGACTCCCGCGGCGACGAGACGCTCCGCTTCTTCGCACACCGGCGTGCGGCCGCACGCGTAGTTCGAAACGTCGTGACGAATCGAGAGACTGAGATTCGTGCCGTGCACGCCCTGCGTCGCGCTCGTCGCGTTGAGCCAGCGTACGAACTGCATCGCCGACATGATCGCGAATTCGCCGCCCACGCCTTTCGGACTGATCACGCGAATGTCGTAGAAGTTGATGTCGGGACACACGCCGACGAGATCGTGCTCGAGTTTGTTGCTGTCGTTTTTCTTCCAGTTCGCGCCGAGGATGCCGGCGACGTGCGTGCCGTGATCGAGATTCGGTGGAGGCTCGACGTACTTGTCGTCGTGCGGAATCTCGAGCAGCGGACCAACGATGCGCCAGTCGATCTGATCGCCTTCCCGCAGCATCGTTTTCAGTCTGCGAATGCGCAGCTTCGCATCGCGACCCGCGGGCGAGTCTTCCTTTGCGAGATCGAGATGCCGCTGCGGAATCTCGGGATTCTCGCGATCGAGCAGGCGATGCACGACGGAGAAATCGTACGTACCGACGACGCGCGTGTTGTTCGTCCACGCGCCCTTTTCATCTTTGAGAAACGAATCGCCGGCGTCCTTGCGAAATGCGGGATGCAGCGCGTTGATGCCGCTGTCGATGATCGCCCAGCGGATTTCCTTGCACGAGATGTTGAACAGTTGTCGCGCGGCGTCGGCTTTGATCGCCAGTGTCGAGCGTGAGATCGACATCGTCGCCGCGCGATTCAAACTCGCGGTGTAAATCAGCGGCCGTGCGATGTCGGGTTTCAGATCGGCGACGATCTCCTGCACCGCATCGACGACCTTGTGCCATTCGGCGTCGATCTGCTCTTCGCTGAGCGAGTCGTCGAACACGCGCGGCACTTCCGGCCGTTCGACGTTGAGCGCGAGCGTCATCGCACCGACGACGCGCACGAGCCAGAACACGTCGGCCGGAAGTTGAATCACCGCGTGTCCGGTCGCCGATTCGCGATCTTCCTTGCTGAAGCGCAGCGCGGGATTCTCGGGATTCTGCACCGCCAGCGCGACGAGTCTGCGCACGTCGCGATCTTCGAGCAGCGGGATCTGATCCTTGAGTTGTTTCCACCACGCGGTGAGCGGCAGCACCGCACGCACAAGATCTTCGAAATACGCCTCGGCCGACACGGTGGTCTGGTTGTAAATCACCGGCATCGATCGCTTGTCGTGGCCGAAGTACTTGCGCGCTTTTTTCGCCGTCGAGTCGAGCAGTTCCGCGAGTGCGTTGCGCACTTCACCGGGCGTGACTTCGTTGTACGGCGTGAGCAGCAGATGCACGGCGTCATTGCGGCTCGGCACGACGCTTTCGTCTTCGACCGCGCCCGCGTACGCGAGCCAAACATCGGGAAGCACCGGCGAGTCCTGCGTGAATCGCCGCGCACGCCCAGTGCCGAACATCAGGTTTTCGACGAAACGCCGCGAAAGCTTCTCACTCATTCACTGAGTGTAGCTCCGGAATTCAGGATCAGCGTCCGGTAGAAATGGATGGCGTTGATGAAATCCGCAATGGCGACGCGCTCGTTCGCGCCGTGCATGCGCGCGAGGTCTTGCTCGTTCATCGTGAACGGGATGAAGCGATAGACGTTCGGCGTGAGTTCGCGATACCAGCGCGCGTCGGTGGCACCGACGACGAGATACGGCGCGACGATGACGTTCGGATGATGTTGCGCGATGGTTTTCTGCAAGCGCACGAACGATGGTGCGTTGACGTCGGAGACGAGCGATGGTTCCCACTTGTCGCGTACGTGAATCTCGATGTGATCGTCGTCGATCACGTTGCGCACATGCTTTTCAACGCTCTGCACTGAGTCACCGGGAAGAATGCGGAAGTTGATGACGGCGCGCGCTTCGGACGGGATGACGTTTTCTTTCACGCCGCCGTTGATGATCGTCGGTGCCGTGGTGGTGCGCAGCGTTGCGTTGAGCGACGTCGACTTCGCGGCCTGCATCTTCAGCACCGGTTCGAAGAGCCAGAGATTCGACATCACGACGCGTTGCGCGAACGGCATCTCCGGCGCGATCCAGCGCAGCATTTCCGCGGTTGCGCCGCGCACGTCCGCGGGAAACGGATGCGATTGCACGCGCGCCACGGCCTCGGCGATCGCGCCGACTTCGGTGCGCGGCGGCGGCATCGACGAATGTCCGCCGATTCCCCGCGCGCGCAACTCGATCGTGGCCATTCCTTTCTCTGCGATGCCGATCAGCGCGACCGGTTTCGTGGCGCCATCGAGAATGCCGTCGGTGATCGTGCCGCCTTCGTCGATCACCGATTCGAGTTTCACGCCGCGCGATGCGAGGAGTTTCGCGATCTGCGCTGCGCCCTGTTCGCCGCCTAACTCTTCGTCGTGTCCGAACGCGAAGAGGATCGTGCGTTTCGGTTGGCGGCCTTCGGCGAGCAATGTTTCCGCGGCTTCGAGCAATGCGATGACCGTGAATTTGTCATCGAGCGTGCCGCGGCCGTAGATGAATGAATTCGCGATCGCGCCGCTGAATGGTGGGTGATCCCATTTCGATTCGGTGTTCGCTTCGATGGGCACGACGTCGTAGTGACCCATGAGCAGCATCGCGGGCAAGGACGCATCGGTGCCACGCCACGTGAAGAGCAGCGACTTTCCGTTCACGAGCTCGCGCGTCATCGACGCATGCACGCGCGGATATGCCTGCGCGAGCCACGCGATGAATGCCTCGTGCTCGACCGGCTTCGGATTCTCCGAGTACGAAACGGTTTGAAATTGAATCGCGCGCGAGAAGCGATCGAGCGCCGCGCGTTCATCGATCTTCGCGTTCGCCGCGGGCGTCGCGGTGATTTGTTTCGACGAAAGCGTGAACGTGCGCACGAGCACGATCGCGATGACGATCAGCACAAGGACGAGAAGAAATTTAAACAGCTTCTTCAGCATGCGATGCGGTGCGGCGGCTTCGCGTCCACCACCAGTACGCGGGCAAACCCGCGAGCAGGATGCCGATGCCGATGATGCTGTTGCGCCAGTCGCGCGCGAATGTGCCGGCGACGACGAGCCAGCACGCGGCGACGAAGATCGCGGTGGTGAACGGATGTCCCGGTGTGCGGAACGATGCGCTCGCACCGCGTTTGCGGAACACGAAGAGCGCGAGGCCGGTCAGGCCGATGAAGAGAAAGTCTACGCTGACGACGTAGCCGAGAATTTGTTCGTACGTGCCGGAGCGTGCGATGACGATCGCGACGAGGCCTTGCAACGCGATGGCGAGCATCGGCACGCGCGTTTTCGGATGCACGCTCGCAACGCTCTTGAAGAACACGCCATCTTCGGCCATCGCGTAGTAAACGCGCGGTGCGGTGAGCATGCCCTGGCTCAGAAATCCAAGCGTCGAGATGGCGATGCCGGTGGCGATCAATGTCGCGCCGCGCTCGCCGAGGAGGAGACGCATCACGGTCGATGCAGGAGTTTTCGTTGCCGCCAGTCCGTCCGCGCCGAGAACGTGGATGCAGACGAGATTCACGGAGAGATAGACCGCGATCACGCCGATGACACCCGCGAGCATGCCGATCGCGAGATCACGCTGCGGTCGT
>JBQCJC010000342.1:0-9320 GCA_051953135.1 Thermoanaerobaculia bacterium
GGCGGGCTGAGAGCCCGCCGCTCCACGATAATTCGTTCTCATGAGAATGGTTCGTTTCGGTCGCACGAATGTCTTCGTTCCCGCGGTGTCACTGGGCACGTGGGGTCACGGTGGTCCGCGCGTGACGGAGAGCGGCGCGTCGGTGGGTTGGAAGAATCACGATGACGACGAGGCGAAGAAGGCGCTCGTGGAGGCGTATCGCAATGGAATCACGCATTGGGACACGGCCGATGTGTACGGCGATGGGCACGCCGAGGAGTTGATCGGCGAGGTGTTCGCAACGACGCATGTGAAGCGTGAGCACGTGTTCCTGGCGACGAAATTCGGCTTCGACATGGGACCGGCCGGGCATTGGTACGACCCGAAACACATGCGCGATCGCGCGGAACGCTCACTGCGCAATCTGCGCACGGACGTGATCGATCTCTACTATTTTCATCACTGCGATTTCGGTCCGAACGATGAGTATTTCGAGGGCGCGCTGGAGACGATGCATCGTCTGCGCGACGAGGGAAAGGTTCGTTTCGTCGGGCTGTCCGATTGGGATTCGACGCGGATCATGAAGTTCATCGCCCGCGTCGATCCGGATGCGGTGCAGCCGTATCGCAATGTCGTCGATGATGATTACGAATCCTCCGGCTTGAAATCCTGGGTCGACACACACAACCTCGGCGTCGCGTTCTTCTCACCACTCAAGCACGGGTTGTTGCTCGGCAAGTACGACACGCCGACCGATTACGGCGAAGGCGATTTCCGCAGCGGCGTCGCCGATTTCAAATCCGCGGAGGCGATCGAGCGTTACAAACGCGCTGCCGCGGCGATGAAGGAACGGTTCAATGATGAGCCGCAGCCGGTGTTGCATGCGGTGGTGGGTGCGTTGCTCACGGACAACCCGACATCGTGCGTGTTGTTAGGCCAGCGCAATCCCCGACAGGTCGAGGCGGCGTCGTGCGTGGGGATGCGGTTGAGTGAGGAAGAGGTGGAGTGGGTGAGGAAGATGTATCGCGTGGGATAATGTCGGCATGGAGAGGCGCGACATCACGGTACGGAAATACCGCATGGGCGAGGAGCCGCTCATCGATGACGCGGAGCGTGCGATGACGCCCGGCGAACGCGTAGCTGCAGTTTGGGAAGTTTCGAAATCGGTATGGGCGTGGAGGAGTCGAACCTTTGCTGAACCGCCATTTCGTCGAGATGTTGAGCGCGTTATCCGACGCGAACGCTGAGTTTCTGATCGTCGGTGCGCATGCGGTCGCGGCGCACGGACATTACCGCGCGACAAAGGACATCGATGTCTGGATCAATCCGACATCGGAGAATGTATCGCGTGTGTGGCGTGCCCTCGGCGAGTTCGGCGCGCCCTTGTACCAACTTACGATCAATGATCTCCTGACACCCGGCACGATTTATCAGATCGGTGTGGATCCGATTCGAATCGACATTCTCAATTGCATCGAGCCACTCGTGTTCGAAGAGGCGTGGAGACGCCGAGTTAACATCGAAGTTGATGGCCGTACATACCCGTTCCTCGGCCGAGAAGATCTCATTCGCTCAAAGCGTGCGGCGGGTCGGCCACACGATCTTCGCGATATCGAAGCGCTCGAATCTCAGTAACGCAGCAACAACCTCGCCGCGGTTTCGATTTGGGCCTCGCTCACGAGAAACGTTTCTTCGAGTGGCGGTGAGTAGGGCACGGGTGTGTCGAGGGCGCCGAGGATGCGGATTGGGGCATCGAGGTATTCGAATGCTTCTTCCTGAATGATTGCGGCGATGCTTTCGCCGATCGATCCGGTTCGTGTGTCTTCGTGCACGATGAGCACGCGATTGCAGTGCCGCGCGACGGCGAGAATCGTTTCGCGATCGAGTGGTGCGAGCGTGCGTAAATCGACGACGGTGCATTCGAAGCCATCGCTTGCGAGTTTCGCCGCAACGCGCATCGCGTCGTGCACATACGCGCCGTAGGAGAGGATCGCGAGATCGTTTCCGCGACGTCGCACCGCGGCTTTGCCGATCGGAATCGGCGTCGGTGCTGCATCGCCGAGCAGTTGTTTGATCGACGGCTCGCGATACAGCGCGATGTGTTCGTAGTACAGCACGGGATCGGGATCGCTCACCGCGGAGGCCATGAGTGCGCGCGCATCGTGCGGCGTCGAGGGCACGACGATCTTCAATCCCGGTGTGCGATAGAACCACGCCTCCGTGTTCTGCGAGTGATACGGCCCCGCGTAGCGCAAGCCGCCCCACGGCATGCGCAACACGAACGGCGCGCCGTGCTCCGTGCCGCCCCAGCGATAGCGCAACTTCGCGGCGTTGTTCACGAGCGCGTTGAAGCCGCTGGCGACGAAGTCGTTGAACTGCATTTCGCCGATGGGCCGCAATCCCGCGAGCGCCGCCCCAGTGCAAACGCCGATCGTCGCGGCTTCGGACAAAACGCTGTTGATGATGCGATCGCCGAAATCCTTGAGCAACGGTCGCAGCAGCAGAAATGCATTGCCGTATTTGCCTCCGACATCTTCGCCGTACACGAACACGCGCTCGTCCGCGCGCAACGCGTCGCCGACGCCAAGCATCACCGCGTCGAGGAACGTACGTCCCTTCGCGTCGAACGGCGGCGCGTCTTCGATTTCCGGCAACGCGATGCTCTTCGCACGTTGGTGACGCAGCGAGTCATCGAGCACTTCGATGTGCGTACGACGCGCTTCGTTCGCGAACACGCCATCGCCCGCGGACGCGCCGTCAGGCCACGGTGCGTCGATCACCGCGCGCGCTTCACGCTCGACGAGCTCTTCGCATTCGCGCTTCCACTGTTCCACTTCGTCCGCGCCGACGACCCCTTCGTCCTGCAGCTTCGCCGCGTACGTCACGAGCGGATCTTTCGCGCGCCAGTATTCGTACAGCTCGCGATTTGCGTAGCCTTGCTCGGTGAGCGCGGGATACGACCACGACGGCTGCGGATCCTTGCCGAGGTAAAGCATGTCGTCGTGATGCGCGTGGCCGCACATGCGCATTGCAATCAACTCGATGAGCGTCGCGCCGCGACATTCGCGCGCACGTTCCGCGGCCCACGCAAACGCACTCGCGATCGCGTCAGGATCGGTGCCGTCGATCGTAATGGATGGGATCCCATACGCCGGACCCTTGTCCGCGAACGTGCGCACGGCCGAGTTGTCGCGCACCGGTGTCGAGAGCGCGGTCTGATTGTTTTGAATGCAGAAGATCGCCGGGAGTTTGCGCGCGGCGCACGCGTTGATCGCTTCGTGCCACTCGCCGAGCGATGTCGCGCCTTCGCCGATGAACGAGATCGCGACGCGCGATTCCTTGCGCAGATGAAACGCCATGGCGATGCCAGCGATCGTGATCGCGGGACTGCCGAGCGGCGCCATCGCGGGGAAGATGCCGTGCGCCCAGTCGCCGACGTGCAGGTCTCTGCCGTTCATCGGCGGACCGCTCTTGCCCATCTGCGCGCTCAGCACCATGCGCACGGTTTCGGGCGCGTTGTGCATGCCGAGTACGGCGCCGAGGTCGCGGATCATCGGCGAGATCACATCGCCGTTCTCGACGTTGCGCTTCAACCGAATCGTTGCGGCGTAGATCGCTTCCTGCCCGAGCGAACGAAATCCTTTGCCCTGGAACGACGCATTGCCCCAGCGCACATCGCCGCCGGTGAAGAATTGCTTGAGACGATTGTCGGTCGCGCGGGTGAGCATCATGCCGCGCAGCATTTCGCGCTTCTCGTCGCGCGTGAGCGACGACGCGATTTCCTCGCGACGGAAGAAGCCGTCGATGGCTTCGATGATTTCGTCGATCGCCTGTTGTGCGCGTGTTTCGGATGAGGTGCCGGGTGTGACTTCGCCGAGCTCGCCGAGTTGCAGTTCTTCGCGCAACGCGGATGCGACCGCGTTGCGATCGCCGCTGTCGAATGCGCGCAGTGCGGTGCGCGCGGCGAATGGATATTTCTCGGCGAGGAACGCGGCGAACCGGGATTTCATGCGGGGCGGATTATAGGAGGCGGCACGGCCGCCAGCGCTGGTTGCTCCGCTGCGGCACGTACGACAACTCCGTCGGTGCGGACGTCGCGTACGCGCGGCGAAGAGGCGCTACTTCCGTCGCCACATCGTCACGTCCCCTTCCTCGAAATCGGGCGTGAAGTTCTGCTGCAGGTACTGCCAGACGAGTGGCGCGCGCACCGCGTTCGGAATGCCGTCGACCGCAACCGGTGAGTTCGGATGCGTCGGCACGAGCGCGGCGCGAATCTTCGGATTCGATTCGATGCGCCGAATCACTTCGCGTTGTCCTGCTTCGGTTTCGTAGAACGCGACCTCGTACTCGCGGATCGGACAATCGCGGCGCAGCAGAAAATAGAAGATGCCGCGATTTGTGAAATCGAAGAACGTCTCATCCGGCGCGAGCGAGAGCGAGACGTACTTGCGCACACTCTCGACCTGCGCGGCATCCGCGGCGTAAAAGTACGCACCGCGCGCACGCGGAAGGTCGCGCAACTCGACGAGATCCTGCTCGAGCGGTCCGCGCGCTTGTCGCATCGCGCCGAGCACGCCCATGTGCGTCGTGGGACCAGCCAGTGTGATTGCGCACGCGATCACGATCGCCGCGAGCGAGTGCTGCTTCGCACGAAGAAACTGCAGCGCGAGGAACACGATGAAGATCGCGATGAGTGGCTGGTAGTAGAGATGATGCCGCTCGCCGTACGAGATCGCGGTGAGCGTGACGAATACGCCCGCGAGCACGAGCGCTTCATTGCGGCGTTGTGGTGCGCGTGTGATCGTCACGGCGGTGAAGATCGCGGCGAAGCACCAGAACAAAAACGAGAAGACGGGACGATCGAGCAGCACCGCCAAGATGTCAGGGAAGCTCGCGAAGCGACGCATGAGCTCCGGCGGTGTGAAGAAGTTCGTGACGTACGCCGGTCCCGCGGCGAGCGTCTCGAAGAACGTGCCGCGCACGAAGTCATCGAAGATGCCGAAGATGAGCAGCGCGATGAAGAGCGGGATCGCCGCGCCCGCGATGCCGAACAGCGGCTCGCGCCAGCGCTTCATGCGAATGCTCGCGATCACAAGTGTTGCGAAGGCGTAGAAGCCGAAGTCGAGACTCGTCGCTCCGGCGAGGACTGCCGCGAATCCTGCATGTGCGAGCCAGCGCGGTTTCGCGCGTCGCACGGCGATCGCGATACACGTGAGCGCAATCAACGCCGGCAACAATCGAATGTGCGCGATGTACGTGCCGGTCATGAACGCGAGCAGTACGGCGAAGAGCGCACCTTCGACGGAGCCGAGTACGAAGCACGCGAGCGCGTAGAGCACGACGGCGTTGAGATTGCCGGCGATCGCGCGCGTTTTCGTGGTGGTGCCGACGTTGACGCCGCCGATTTGCATCGCAACGTAGTCGAAGAGGCCGTCTTCGATGAGTCCGTGCGCCGGAAGGATGTCGCGATACGGACGCTCGCCGCGCATGTACTCCGACGCGGGAAGAAGCGAGTGGCCGTCTTCGAAGAGGTTCACGCGGGCTTTGCCTTCTGCGGTCAGCACGCTCGTGGCGTTCGCGTACGAATAAAGCACGAGCGGATAGACGAGCACGACGAGCAGCCGCCGCCACGAGACGCGTGCGAATCGCAGCACGATCGGCGAGATCACGACGAGCGCCAGTGCGTGCCAGCCGAAGTAACGCTGGTCGCGCGCGAAGTAGCCGGTCATGAAGACGAGTCCGAGGGGTGCGAGAACGAAGGCGAGGTACGGAGCGACGTCCGTGAGAATGAATGCGATCGCAATGCGCAGCACGAACACGAGCAGCGCCGCGAGGAACATCACGCGATCGGCGCGCAGTGAAGGCCCGGCATCCATCAACGCGAGAACGGTCGTGAGGAAGACGGGCAGCAGCACCGCATCGCCGCGTGTGAATCCGAGATCGCGATCGCGCAATGCGAACGCAATCGCGATGACGATCGCCACGCTGACGAACGCCCACCATGGATCGCGCGCGATCGTGACGAGCCAGAACGCAAATGCGATCGCGGCGAGGATCGAATATGTCGCCCACGTTTGCGCGATCGATACGCGTCGCGCGATCGGGCGCAGCGCGACGACGAAGATCACGGGCAGCAGCATCAGACCCGCGACCCAGCGAAACGGGCCGTGCGCGTCGATGTTGGTCATCGTCGCGTAGCTCGGCAGTTGTCCCGCGGGCGCGGGACGTTCCCAGAGAGAAATGAGGGCGATGGCGATCGCGAGTCCCCACGCCGCGAACGCGATGCAGAGCATGCGCTCGCGGCGTGTCGCCACGATCAGTGCACGGCCGCTTGTTCCAGCAGCCACTTCACGACGAGTTTCTCGCCCCAGTACTCCGCTCCCCATGGGAATCGCCCGCCGATGAAGCCGACATGGCCTCCGCCGGGAGTGGTGCGAAAGTCTACGGCAGGTGATGCCTTCGCTTTCACGCGCGGCAAAACTTCCAGCGGCTGAAACGGATCATCCTCGGCGATCAGCGCGAGCGTTGGCGTCTGAATCTTGTCGACGTAGTGAATCGATCCCGAGCGCTCGTAGTAATCGTCCGCGTTCGCGAAGCCATGCACCGGCGCGGTCGCGGCTTCATCGAACTCGCGGAAGTTGCGCGCGCGCATCATGCGCTCCATGTCGATGCGCGCAGCGATGTCGGGACGCGAGCATTTCTTCTTCAGCGTGATGAGGAACTGCTTCACGTAGAAGCGTCCGGCCGCGGTGAGATCGAGATGCGCGGCGCCGGCGGCGAGATCGTACGGGACCGAGAGCGTCGCCGCGGCGGTGGCAATTTTCTGATCGGGATTCTCGCCAAGCCATTTGAGCAGCACGTTGCCGCCCATCGATGCGCCGAATGCGAGGAAGCGGCGTTCGGGATGACGCGCGTGCAAGGTGCGCATCATGAGATCGAAATCGGCCGTGTCGCCGAGGTGGTAGTAGCGGGGTTGCTTATTGGGGATCATCCGCAGGATCCGCTCCGGTTCGCGCGCGCACGAACGGAAGTTCATCGCCGTGGCGTGATGACCGTGCCGCGCAATGAGCGCGAGGATCCCCTGGATGTAAACCGAGTACGAGCTGCCTTCGAGTCCGTGCATGAGCACGAAGTGAAGGTCGGTGTGCCCGTCGACGTGATCGAGCACGAGCTCATCGCCGTCGGGAGTGGAAAGCACTTCACGCCGGAACTGCACCACGCGGCGAGAGCGTGCAATGCGGCCCCAGATCGTCTGCAAGTGCGGTCCGGGAAGGAACCAGGCAGGCTGGAAATGCATCATGCCGTAATTAAACTATAAAAATGACGTGCTCTGGTGTTTCCCATCACATTTGTCGCTTTTCGTTTGCAGATTGTGCACTGGTTTTCGGTAGTCGGTATTCGGTAGTCGGGGGAACCGGTTCCTCGGCATCGAATGGGTTTGTACGAGTGACATGCTCGTTTGGATCTGGTTGGCGGTTGGCGGTTGGCCGTTGATGTCGGCCGTTCCTCCGACTACCGACAACCGACTACCGACTACGAATTCCTCCATCACCGTCACCGCCACCCGCACCCAGACGCGCGTCGCCGAAACTCCGGCCAGCGTCGTTGTGCTTTCGCGCGATGCGCTCGCGCAGTCGGCGGCGCCGACGCTCGATGATGCGTTGCGACAGGTGGCGGGGTTCACGTTGTTTCGGCGATCAGGGAGTCGCGTGGCGAATCCGACGACGCAGGGCGTGTCGTTGCGCGGCGTTGGTGCGAGTGGTGCGTCGCGCGCGCTCGTGCTCGATGACGGGGTGCCGCTGAACGATTCGTTCGGCGGCTGGATTTACTGGGGCCGCGTGCCTCGCGTCGCCGTCGAGCGCGTGGAGGTGCTGCGCGGGGGTGCGTCGGATTTGTATGGCAGCACCGCGATGGGTGGCGTCGTGCAGTTCGTGCGACGCACGTCGGGACTCGCGGCGGAGGTGAGCGCGGGATCGCAGAACACCGGCACCGCGTCGATGTTCTTCGGCGGTGAGCATGGCGACATCGCGATCGATTGGTTGCGCACCGATGGCTACACGCTCGTGCGTCGGTCGCAGCGTGGTCTCGTCGATGTCGACGCAGACTCGGAACACGCGAGCGTCGATGCGACGCTGCGACATGCGGGTGCGTTTCTGCGCGCGTCGTACTACGACGAGTCGCGCAACAACGGCACGCCGCTGCAGGTGAATGACACGACGACGCGACAACTCGCGGCGGGCTATACGCGCGGCGCGCTCGCGTTGCGTGCGTATGGATCGGATCAGGACTACTTTCAAACGTTCTCCGCGATTGCGGCCGATCGCAATTCGGAGCGGCTGACGAACACGCAGGAGATCGATGCGCGCGGCAGCGGTGGGAGCGCGCAGTACACGCGCGCGTTCGGTGCGAAGCATGTCGTTGTTGCGGGGACAGATGTGCGTCATGCGAATGCGATCGAGCGCGAGCAGCTCTCGGCCGGTGCGTATGTCGAAGATCTGTTCAGCATCGCGAGCAATCTCACGATCACCGCGGGATTGCGCGGCGACTGGGTGCGCAGCGAAGGCGGCGTGCGCGAGACGCAGGCTAGTCCGCGCGTCAGTGTGTTGTGGCGCGGGCTCTCCGCGAGCGCGTACACGGCGTTTCGCGCGCCGACGCTGAACGAGCTCTATCGCGGCTTTCGCGTCGGCAATGTGAATACGCTGCCGAATGCAAATCTGCGCGCGGAGACGCTCACAGGATTCGAGCTCGGCGCGCGCAATCGCTTCGCGCGTGTGACGGCGTTCTGGATGAACATCGATGACACGATCGCGAACGTCACGCTTTCGTCGACCCCCGCACTCATCACCCGCCAACGTCAAAACCTCGGCAGCACGCGCTCGATCGGCGCGGAGGTGGATGGCGAGTGGACGTTCGCGCGCGACTGGCGCGCATCGACGGGATTGCTGTTCGTCGACGCGACCGTGCGCGAAGGTGAGTTGCGCGGGAAGCGCGTGCCGCAGGTGCCGCGCTGGCAGACGACGGCGCAACTGTCGTGGCGAAACATCGGTGCGCAACTGCGCTGGTCAGCGATGCAGTTCGATGACGATCGCAACGAGCTTCCGCTGCGTTCATACGTCGTGGCGGATCTCTTCGCATCGCGTCCAATCGCGCGCGGGATCGAGGCGACGGTTGCAATCGAGAATGCGTTTGATGAAGAAGTGGAAGTGAGCGCGACGCCGGTGATCACGATCGGACAGCCACGCGCGGTGCGCGTTGGGTTGCGGTACGCGAGATGACGGAGCGCCGGCTTTCAAGCCGGCCGGGCCGCCGACGTTCCGCGTCGGCCGTCGGTGCACGTGCTT